>JAHHRK010000018.1 GCA_020025795.1 Faecalibacterium sp.
CCATGCCCAACACGTTTGTTCCTGATGATTCTTGTCCCGATAACGAATTTGCTGCGGCAGCATTTGCAGCGCACCGGCCTCCTGACTGTCGCGCAGGGTGATGCCGCAGGCCTCCAACTGCTGCTGTGTGGCGGCAGGTTTTCCCTGAATCAACGGTACAAGTGCCCAATCTTCCATCAGAGTGCGCAGTTCCGGTTCGTGCGCAGCATTTTCCCAATATACATTGCCGGACATCCGTTGTGCCAGCGCATATTCCTGCACCAGCTGCACCTGAATGGTCAGCGTTGCTTTCTGTGTCATGCCGGGCAGCTGCACCCGCAGCTCGTACGGTTTTTCCCGTGCATCGTTTTCTTTCAGGGTATACTCCACCAAAACCGTGGCCTGATCGTCCAGAAGCGAAACCTTTATGCCGCCGGGCAGATCCGTTTCCAGTACATCGTCTGTCAGCTGCAACGGTTCTTCCTGCTGACCGGCATCGATATAGCCATTTCCCGGATACAGGCGCAGCCGAAAGCTGCCTTTATCACAGCTGCGCAGTACCTCTGTGGTAACCGGCTCCCAGCCGCTGCCGTCATATTTATGCCAACTGCCCTGACATCCGGTATGCTCGTAATAAATAGCCGCCGTATGGCGCTTTCCACCATCCAGCTTGCCGACCCAGGAAAGGCGCCCGATGAGCATTTCTCCTTGCTGTAATTGTGCCAGCTTCTCGCTGGGCACGACCGGAATGCCTTGTGCGGTTGCCTGACCAATAGTAAAATACTGTGCCAATTCACCGGTAAGCGTGAGATTTTTTGCAATCCAGTCCATAGTAGGGGAAAAGCCGCGCAGTACATTGCCCTTCAGCCAAAGATCCAGGCCTTCGATTTGATACTGTCCCTGGGCATCCTTGCGAATTTCTCCCAGCGTGAACCGAGAATCGACCTGCACGCCTTCGTTTTTCACGTTCACACGCAGTGTTTGTTCTCCGCTGGTAACCAGGAGATCAAAGCCGAAATCCGGGCTGGTGCTGCCGAAATAGGCGCTTGCCTCCTCCGGATTGCCGTTCAAGTCAATCGCGTAATCGGCGTGTGCTTTATCCCGCGGCACCAACTTGATCACACCCTGGGGCACCGGCTGGCTGCTGCCGTGCGAAAGTACCTGCACTGTAACATCATTTTGATCAGCCGGATGGGACAAATCGCCCAGATATACTGCGCAAGCCGACCACGCGGAGATATTTGCGATGCTGTCGCCGTCCTGCAGCGTAATCGTTTCCGTATGGGGTCCGTAGCCCTTCTTTTGCAGCTGAAGCAACAGGGGAACGTCTTCTTGCAAAGTGGCCTTTGGTTCAGACGAAACCGGTTCCGATTCTAACGGAACGTCTTCCGGCACATCCTGTTCTGTTTCTTCTGCCAATTCGCCTTCTGTGCTGGCCCATACCGGCGCAGCCGGAACCACAGTGCCACAAAGCAGCGCTGCGCAAAGTACCATAGAAACTGCGCATCGCAGAAACCTGCGAATTGGTTGCTTCATACCATTCCCTCCTTATTGCTGAGGAAACAGGCGGACTTTAGCCTGTTTTTTGCATTTGACATTCCATATGCCACAATGGATACAGACACATAGGGTCTTCATAACATTCCACCGCGACCCGTACATTTTCGCCCGGCAACTGCTCCATCCGGGTCACACACATCCGCATCTGCGGAATTTTTTCGTAAAAGTACGTACCGCTGGCCGCATCATACACGGCAGGGTCCGTACAGGAAAAATCTTTCAGTGCAAAGTATTCCTCTGCCAGCTGCTGCATCCGCTGTGCAGAAAAAGGCGGCATTTCCTCTTTATCCTCGATTGCACTGGCCATACACACCCGCGCCACTGTAACCGGCGAAAGGGTATCTGCCTCAAAATCAGGCTGTTCCAGATTGGCGCACAGCCGCAGTGCCAGCCGCGCCGCTTCGCTGTTTGTGTCAGTCAGACGTATACTTTCGTATTTATCGCGCGGCATGAGAATGTCCACAAACGGTTCGGGGCGGTAATCCGTCTGCGTCAGATGCGCCACCAGCACACCTTCGCCGCCTTCCGACGCATTCGCCTTATCTTTCACGGTGACATTCATGTATAATTCTGCACTGGTATTGCTGTTGCAGTACAATCGGATGGAATTCACTTGCAGTGACAATCGGTCCAGCTCATCATACAGCTCAGCAAAATAGGCGGGGTCCATGCTGGCCTGCGCCGCCAACTGCATACCGTCACCGGTTTCCAGCGCATTCTCCAGCCGATATGCCGCCTGCTGGAATTTTTTCCGCTGTTGTCCCAACACAAAAGGAGAAGATTGCGGCAGATAGCGGTCCGGCAGCATCGGATTGGTTGCCGTACACAAAAACATACAGACAATCAGACAGGCCAGCAGCTTTTCCGCCCAGCCGGGCAGCCGCCGCCAGGTCAGTACACCTTTTACACGGCGCGTCACATCGCGCTCACCAAATGCTGCATACGAAACCAGACCAAACCGCCGCTGATTGGCCCAGTCCACAAGTGTCTGGGCATAATTCAGCTGTTCTTCCACGCCTACACAGCGCAGCACACGCTGGTCGCAGGCACACTCGATATCTCGTGCCATCATGCTGCGTGCAATCCACACCAGCGGATTGAACCAATGTAGTGCCAGTGCCACGCAGCCCATCAACAGGATACCGTGGTCCCAGCAGCGAATGTGCGAAAATTCATGCAACAGGATATAACGCCGATCTGCTAATTCATCCTTCATCCGCAGCGGAAGCAATACCTGCGGCCGCAGAATACCAAATACCATAGGTCCCTGCACTGCGTCGGTGTACAACATCTGCGGTACACGGCGCAAACCGGCCTGCGCTGCCCATTCGGCGGCCCGATCATCGGTTACCCGATAGGAAACCTTCAGGGCAAGGCGAATACGCAGATACTGTATCGCAAAAAAAATCAGTATTCCGATTGCGCCGATTGCCCATATGACACAGCCCCATGCAAGAAGGTTCCACTCCGGCTGGGCCTGACCGGACAAAAGGTCCTGCGCCAGCGGCAGTGTCGGGGAGTCCAGATAGACTACCGTCAGCAGCAGGCCATTGGGGCTTGCCACCTTTCGATGAAACAAATTATAAACGCTGAATATACTGGGCAGAGCATAGGGTACCAGCAGCCGAAATAGAAACGGTATCCATAAGAGATACCGAAATCCGGCCGCGGCATACCGGCGCATTACCTGACGCAAAATCAGCACCAGCGCCAGCAGAATCCCAGCCGCAATGCTCATGTTGAGTGCCGCCAGAAACATTCGTGTCATTTCCTCACCTTAATGTGCGACGTACCGATTACTTTTCCTTTTTCTTTTCGTCGATCAATGCCTGCAGTTCTTCCAGCGTGCTGTCAGACACCTGGTCAGAAGAAAGGAAGTTGGCAAACAGACTGGTAAAGCTGCCGCCGAACATTTTTTCAATCAGGCTGCTGGTTTCGGCCAGCTGCACCTGTTCACGCGTCACCAGCGGAACCACCCGATACTTAGGTGCCTCCCGGCGTAAAGTGCCCTTGCCCTCCAGCCGTTTGAGCACAATATAAGTCGTGCTCTTTTTCCAACCGTACATCTTCAAAAATTCTTCTGCCATCTGAGCAGCCAGCACAGGGCCGTGCTCCCACAGGTAACGCATCACAGTAAGTTCTGCATCAAACAGTTTGATTTGCTCCATGCAGTATCTTCCTCCTTTTAAAATTATTTGATTCAATCACAATATTCGCTTGTTTTTAGTATACTGGCTTTCCCAAATCCGGTCAATTGTTTTCTCTTGTGCCTTGACCGAATAAGTGCTTTCCTCCGTCAAAATCACAGCTTTTTCTCTTTCTTTTCGGCGCTTGGCTGTATTGTTTTCCCCGGCCGTTCGCAGTATTACGTAAGTATTATTCGGTATGTGCTGCTGCCATCACAAGCGCCACGCTGTACCGTTTTTTCCGGATTCTGGTTCATGCAAAAAATATGGGCTTTCTATGGAAAGGAGTGACCCCCTGTGAAACACTTGTTACGAAACAGCATCGCCGCATTGCTCACACTTTCCCTGTGTCTGGCGCTCATCAGCTGCGGTCAAAAGTCCGAACCGCTGACCTTGCCGTTCGCCGCGGAGGATGTTTCCGCTGCTGAGGTGTTCTTTCGGGAGAATCATGCCGACTGGCAAAAGAAGCAGCTGACCGATGCCCAGGACATTCAGCTGCTTTGGGAGAAGGTGAACAGCCTGCCTATCCAGAAAGAGAACACTTACGATTCATTTGCCGAGCCGGAAAACCCACGGGAGATCAGCTTCCGCTTCTATCTGGAAAATGAAAACTACTCGTGGCTCTTGGCATACGATCCGCTAGGCGTAAAAGCGGGTGCCCTGTACCCCTCTGAGCTGGAAAACGCCACCCCATATTTCACCCGTGCCGATGTTCCCGCCCTGTGGGACCTGTTCGATGTGCCTGCTGTTGCAGCCGTTCCTGACGAGCTGCCTTTTGCACAGTGAAAACATTGGATTTGAGCTGAAAACAATATCCAAAAGGGACGTTCCTGCGAAAAGGAGTGTCCCTTTTGTTTTTGGGAAATGAGCAGCTTATATTTCCCGCCCAGACGAGAAGCGGCTTCTGCCTTCCAAAACAAAAAAGCAGACTGTCTTTTCGACAATCTGCTTTTTCTGGCGGAGATGGTGGGAGTCGAACCCACGCGCCGCTCTCGCGACCTAAAGCATTTCGAGTGCTCCCTCTTACGACCACTTGAGTACATCTCCAGATATTCCATTGTAATGCAGTCCGTTCCTTGGGCAATGCCCTTGTCGGATCTAAATCAGTATACCAAAAACTGCGGGCAGCGTCAACGGGCAGGGGGATTTTTTCACGGCGTGCCGCACGCAAATAAAAAGCCGGACGCACTGCGTCCGGCTTTTGTGCTATCGTGTCCGCTTACTGGGCATCAATTTTTTCTTTCAGCTCGTTCAGGTAAATCCAGCGCTCGGTCTTTTCGTCCAGCTGGGCTTCCAGTGCGGCATGGGTCTCTGCCAGCTCCTGCAGCTTCACATAATCGGAACCGCAGCGCGCCTGCTCAGCTTCGCAATCTGCGATCTGCTGTTCCAGTGTGGCCAGATCATCGTCGATGGTTTCATACTCTTTCTGCTCTTTGTAGGTAAATTTCAGCTGACGGGTACGAGTGCGCTCGCCGGATTTTTCTTTTTTCTGCTTAACCGGAGCGTCCTCTTCCTTGCGCTTTGCAGCCCAGTCCGACCAGTTGCCGTTGTAGCGCACCACTTCGCCGTCGCCACGGACTTCAAAAATGGTTTCGGCCAGCTTATCCAAAAAGAAACGGTCATGGGAAACCGTCAAAATCGGGCCAGGAAAGCTTTGCAGGTAGTCCTCCAAAATGGACAGGGTCATAATATCCAAGTCGTTGGTGGGCTCGTCCAGCAGCAGTACGTTGGGTGCTTCCATCAAAACCGACAGCAGGTACAGGCGGCGGCGCTCGCCGCCGGAAAGCCGCCCAATGGGCACAGCCTGCAAATCGCCGGGGAACATGAAGCGTTCCATCATCTGCTTGGCGGTAAAGGTGCCTTCATCGGTACGGACTTCGTCGGAAATATCGTGAATAAAGTCGTAGACGCGCTGGTTCAAATCCAGTTCGCGGCCTTCCTGGGTAAAGTAACCGATTTTTACGGTTGCACCCATTTCCACCGAGCCGGAATCCGGTTCCAGCACGCCTGCGATGGTATTCAGCAGAGTCGACTTGCCTGCGCCGTTATGGCCTACGATACCGATGCGGTCGCCGCGCAGAATTTTATAGGTAAAGTGACTGATAATGGGGCGGCCGTCAAAGGACTTGGACACATCCTCCAGCTCAATGATTTTTTTGCCCAGACGGCTGGACGCTGCCGTCAGCTGAATGGTGTCGTCATATTCCGGCGCATCCTGATTCAGCAAATCTTCATAGCGCTGGATACGCTCACGGGATTTGGTGGAACGTGCCTTACAGCCGCGCATAATCCATTCCCGCTCCACACGCAAAATGGACTGGCGCTTGCGCTCGCTGGCTTCGGCCATTTCCTGGCGCTGCTCTTTCAGTTCCAGATATTTCGAGTAGTTTGCCTCGTAGTGATAGAGCTTGCCTTTGTCCAGTTCGGTGATGTGGTTGACCACGCGTTCCAAAAAATAGCGGTCATGGGTGACCATGATAATGCCGCCGCGGAAGCGGCGCAGGCGGTCTTCCAGCCAAGCCGTCATTTCCGCGTCCAGATGGTTGGTCGGCTCGTCCAGAATCAGCACATCCGCCGGCTGAATCAGTGCTGCTGCCAAAGCTACGCGCTTGCGCTGACCGCCGGAAAGCGTACCGATTTTCTGGTTAAAATCCGGAATGCCCAGCTGGTTCAGCATGGCCTTGGCTTCGTATTCTTTCACGTTCTGGAAATCGGCAGGCAGATGCAAAAACACCTGCTCCAGCACGGTTGCATCGTCCTTCATCGCAGGATTCTGCGAAAGGTAACTGATTTGTGCGCGGGGGCTGTGGAAGATTTTTCCGCCGTCCGCTTCGATGACGCCGGCCAGCACCTTCAGAAAGGTAGATTTTCCGGTTCCGTTGATGCCAATGATACCGGTTTTGGCACCTTCCGGCAAATAAAAATTCACATCATCCAGCAGCTGACGTGCGCCGAAATTGATGGAAAGATGTTCCGCAGATAAGAGCATAGTGACCTCCCGATTTGATAAACACTGCCTTTATCATACCATAAAGTACCCGGTTTGCGCATCTTTTTTCTCCATGCCGCACACTTTTCCACAGAGAATGTATTTTCAGTGGAAAACAAGGACAAACAAAAGCCGCCTGCACTTCGCAGACGGCTTTTTTATCATTTCATTTACGGCTTGCAGCGCTGGCAGGGCTCGTAGCCTTCACTAATCAAAGAATCCCGGCTGCCGGTATAGGTCTTGCGGTTTTCTTCTTTGATGGAATCCACGCCGGAGCAGCTTTCCTTGTGGAACTTTTTCGAGCTGGTGTTCAGCACATAGGTTGCACTCTCGCTATCCGACTGCGCCGGACCATCCTCGCTCAGCCAGCTTTTGCCGGTGGCATAGTCAATGGTAATCTGGGGCTGGACGTTGTAGGCAAACACGCAGAACATCACTTCTTCGCCTGCGTCCTCCACCGAGTAGCCTTCCATCAAAACGCCCTGGGCCACCAAATCGTCCCCGTCAAAAATCGGGGTGACACGGTAGGCTACATGGTTGCCGGTTTCCTTTACGTAGTCAGCCACCATATTTTCAAAGGGCAGCATACCGTCAATATTCAGGTAACGGGTACCGGTAATCAGGTTGCTTTTGTTGGCATTTTCCGCCGTCAGCTGATAACCAATCAGGTGGCAGCGGTTGTACAGATACTTGCCGTCCACGCTGTCATACTTGGCGGTCTGCCAGCCGGTGGGCTTCACCTGGCCGATATTGCCGCGCTTTTCGGTGGGCATCACGTCCTGACCGACGCAAGCATATGTAATACCGCAGCGGCCCAAATCGTCCAGCTTGCTGTAATACTCCACCGAGTTTGCCGGAATGTTGTTCAAATCAAAGAACGGTACATTATCGTGGACTGCCACATAGGCTTCGCCGGTATAGGCCGGAATATCGGCCACGGTAAAGGGAATTTCCGCATCCGGTGCCCAGGTACCTTCTGCTGTTGCCTGAGAGGTAACAGTGCTGCTGGTGGGCAGCGAACTGTCCAAAAGGGCATCACTGCCACAGCCTACCAGACAGGATAAAAACAGGACCAGCGCCAGCAGCGCCGCATTCATTTTCTTCATTTGATGTAAATCTCCTTTGTGATTTTCTCATGGGACGAACCGGCAAAGTCGAAGCTTTGGGCCAGCGTCCAGCCGTGTTCGCGCAGGGGAAGATCCAGGTGGGTATCCGCCGGGTAAGTTCGGTTCCAGCGGAACAAAATCACCTGTTCCAGCTTTGCTTCATAGGGTGCCAGCGGTGCGCCTTCCACAAAGCAGAAATCGCCGGGCTGTGCCGTTTCCAGAAAATCCTCTGCGGCATCCAGCTGTGCCTGTTCCTCAGGCTCAAACTGCTTAGCGGAATAGGGGGAAAGCTTCAGCTTTTTCGTGCCCAGCATCCCCAGCATTTCGGCGCGCAGCACCTTGTCTTTGCTTTGGCGGCGGTGATTGAACATGGTTCCGCCGTTATCATCGATACAGATCATTGCGATCATGTGTATTCACCTGGTTCCTTATTTTGATTGGAGCACGCGGCCCCATACCATTATACGAACCAGCTATGCCAGCGTCAACGCACACAGACGGTCTCCGGGCAAAAAAGGAAAGCATCTGCCGCTTTCCAAAAGGGCAGATGCCTTCCTGTCTTTTTTATTTTCGTGCCTTTGGCTTTTTCGCCAATACGGCCTGCACCTGCTGTTCCGTTAAGGGTGTCAGCGGTTTTGGTGCCGTATTGCCTTTGCGCAAGGCCAGGCGCCAGGTGGAAAGGCCGATCCATTTGCCCAGCTTATAGCCGGTGTGGGGGGTGCGGCCTTCGCACACAAAGCCGTATTTTTGGTGAAATGCTTCGCTGGCAGGGTTAGGATCGGCAATCAGCGCATATACATTCCATACGCCTTGCTGCCGCAGCAGCTCCAACAGCGGCGGATACAGCGCATCGCCTATGCCCATACTCCGTGCGTCTGGCGCACAGTAGATGGTAATTTCCCGGTCCCAGTCAAAGGCTTCGCGCTCATGCCAGCGGTGGGTGCAGGCAAAGCCCATCAGGCGGCCTGCACCATCCCGCGCAAGCAACATCGGCGCAACCGCCAGGGTATCCGCCACCCATTTTTCATACTGGGGCAGGGTGGACGGCGTAATTTGAAAGGTGGCACGGCTGTTTTCCACATACCAGTTGTACAGCGCCAAAATATCGGCGGTGTCCGCCTGTGTGGCCACCGAAAGCCGCGGACGGTGGTTTTCGGTCCAGGATGCACACAGCGCCTCTTTTTTTGCCTTGGACAGCTTTTTGATGGCAGCTTCGCGTTTTAATGCGGCAGATTTATCCGGCAGCTGTTCCAGATAGGCAAAGCCTTCCGGCGGGAACGCGTGGGTAAATTTTGCACCGCCCTGTCCGTTTTTATGGGCATGCAGCCGGGCAGGCGGATCGTCTGTCCAGCCGGTGTACAAGCGGTCGCCTTCGCAGCGCAGCATATACACAAAAGCAGGGTGCTGGCTGGGGTTTGCCATAGGCCGTCCTCCTTTTTCCGGGCAATGCACCTGGCTTACAGGCGGCCGTTATTGCGCAGTACCTGGCGGCAAGCTTCGATGGCCTGCTCCTTGGTATCGGCGGTAATCAAAAAGCGGCTTGCGTGGCAGAAGCGGATGCCTTCCAGGCCGCTCTTCTGCGCAATGACCTCCGGGGTCTGGCCTGCCCAGGATGCCGGGAAGGGCAGCTTGCTGCGCTTGGTCTTGCGGTCATTAACGCACTGGGCGCTCCAGCCGCCGCGCTGGCTGGGATATACCACAAACAGTGCATCCGTGCGGTACAGGCCATTTTTCCACGGCAGATAGCAGGGCAGCACCACAATGCCGTTCTGGCTCTCGTGGTAAGCAGCCTGCACCTTGGCATCGGCACGGTTCACCGCACGTGCAGATTCGATCTGGCGCTCCAGAATCTGGCGTGCCACCGCCACAGCCTGGAAGAAACATTCGTCGCTGTCCTGGTCAGAATCCCAAACCGGGTTAAAGAAGCCGATGGCATCGCACAGGCTGTTCTGTTCGCCGGTATTATCGTTCAAATCCAGCGGCTGGATGAAGTTTTCGTCAATCAGTCGTGCCTGATTTTCGCCTACCAGGCCCGGGCCAAGTACCTGCCACAGCAGGCCAAAGGCGGCATACGGCACGCCGTTTGCCCGGTACTCGCGGGGTTCCTGATGGTGGTCGAACATACCAAAGCCCACGTCGTACACGATGCCGTCAAAATCTTCGGGTACCGTAAAGCCGCGGGTAATCTGGATATCAGGGCGAACGATCTGCAAAAGCGCCGTGGAAAACACGTCGTCTGCATGGAATTTACCGCCGTGGGTAAAGCCGGTTGCGGGAATTTTCATGGTGAAACCTCCTGGGAAAGCGGCGCTGGGCCGCAGTAATCATTTTAGGCAGGGCCGGGCCCTGTGTAACATCTTATATTAGCACACTCGGCGCAGCAGAAGCAAGCATACGCACCTGACGTTTTGTGTCGATTTCTGCCGTGTACTGTGATACAATAAGAACAATATATTTTATCGTTTTCAAGGAGGTGCCTTATGCGTTCTGCAACACAAGCCCACGGCCACCACGCCGCAGGGCAAAAGCAAAAATCTTCACATAATAGTACATTTTTCCTGACAGCACTGTTGCTTCTGGTCTCGATTTGCGTCGTGTTGTTCGTCTTTCGGCCGGCTGCCAAAGCGCTGCCTGTGCCGGAGCAACCGCGCATTGTTCGCCTCGATGCCGCCTGGACCAGCCAGCTGGCAAACTGCGGCGGCGATAAGGAGGTAAAGGCCTTCATCGACCAAACTGTGGCGGAAATCGCAGCCACACCCTTTGGCATCAACGCCATTGCCTGGGACGGCATGACTCCGGACGGCGCAGCTATGTTTATCGACAGTACAGAGACGCTGCCCCATGCCGCCTGTTTATCCGACCGCTTCGATGCGATGGATTACCTGATTCGCACCGCCAACGATGCCGACTTGACGGTATATCTGGAAAGCCTGCTGCCTAAGCCGGAGGACAAGGCCATCACCGATCTGGTCGAAAAGCACGAAATGCCTTTGGTGTCCCGCAATGTGCTGAGCAGCCAGACCCCCGGCTGGGAATCCGGTGATGTGCAGCTTTTGGATGCATCCATCGGCGGCGAACGTGCTGCGCTGGCTTTGCAACAGGGCAGCGAGGCGCGCGGTGTAATGCTGGGCGACTGGAGCGTTCTGCGCCAAGACCCGTCCGAGGTGGTCCTGTTTAACGCATTTGCCGACAGCGCACTGGATGACCCCACTCAGGCCTGGGCCGGCAAGGAGCTTGCGCAGACGCTGGCCGTTACGTATCCGCAGCACGATAACGCCAAGCTGTACGACAAAACGGTTTTCCTGATGGGCACCAGCAACCCGGACGCTCCGTTGACCTTAAACGGTCAGCCAGTAGAGCGCTTCACCCAGCGAGGCAGCTGGGGTATTCTGGTTCCGCTGGAATACGGCACCAATACCTTCACACTGGAAAACGGCGGTAAGCCGCTGGAGTTCCATATTGAAAAGCCCAAACCCGACCCCAGCAAAAAGCCTGCAAAACCCCAGCCGCCCCAGCCGGACGGCACCGCAGGTGCAGAGGCAATCGGTAAAAAAGTACAGGTTACCGATGCCATTGCCAGTGCACTGACCGAGCCTTGGAAGTCTTCTTCCATCGAAGATACGCTGTATCAGGGCGCTGTGGCCGAAGTTGTGGACGTGACCGAGTACCAGTCAGGCAACATTATGACCCACGCTTATAAGCTGTCTACCGGCGGCTGGGTGCGTGCAAAGACCAGCACCATCGTGGACCTACCGGACGCTGCTTTTACCGGAGCTACCATTTCCGAAGATGCAGCCAGCCGCAGCACGGTTCTGGAATTTGCCGGCAGCGGCACGCCTGCCGTGTACCACACCTGGGAGGACAACAAGCTCACGCTCAAGCTGCTCAGCGCACAGTGGAGCGGCACGCTGCCCGAAAGCGAGCGTTTTGCCGCTTCCATCGAACAGCAGGACAAAGACATCGTACTGACGCTGGATTTCTCCGCTGCTGACCCGCTGTATGGCTGGGCTGTCAACTATGAAGATGGTGTCACGCGGCTATACTTTAAGCACAAGCCCGTTCTGGCCGAAGGCGCAAAGCCGCTGACCGGCCTGACCATCATGCTGGACCCCGGCCACGGCGAAGGCGACGATGGCGCTGTGGGCAGCGGCGGCCTTTCCGCACCGGTGGAAAAGGATGCCAACCTGGCGCTTGCACTGGCCGTTCGCACCCGATTGGAACAGCTGGGCGCAACCGTTGCCATGACGCGCACGGAGGATACCTTCCCCACGCTGGGCGACCGCGTTACCGCGCTGAACACCCAGCACCCGGACCTGTTCATCTCGATTCACCACAATAGCATTGATTTGACGCGCGATGTGAATGGCGTAAACGGCACGGAAGCCTACTGGTTCTATGACGAAGGTACTGAGCTGGCCAAACTACTGACGGAAAATGTCACAAGCGCAATCAACGCCGTCCGTTCCGAACCCCATCAGGACCGTGGCAATTCCTACGGTTACTATTATGTGACCCGCTCCAACATCTGCCCGGCAACGCTTTTGGAGGTGGCCTTCATGACCAATCCTGCCGACTATGAGCTTTGCACCGACGCCGATGTGATCTGGGCCGAGGCCGGCGGCATCGCAAGAGCTGTGTATCAGTTCCTGCGCGAAGCAGCCATTCAGCCCGCCGCCTGATTTACTTTAAAACAAAGAATGCCGCCCGCAGGCCGGGCGGCATTTTTGTTGGAAAATCCGTGCGTTTTTTCGATCAGTCGGCGCTTTTCGCCCGATTTTGTGCTATACTGGTATATTGACAGTGACACACAACAAGTAGGAGACAATCATGATTGAAGCGGTTATTTTTGATATGGACGGCCTGATGTTCGACACCGAAAGCGTTTGGACATCTCTGTGGGAGCCGGTGCTGAAAACCTTCGGCCTTCCGCTGCCTGACGGCCTTGCAGACGCAACGCGCGGCACCGCGGGTGTGCAGCTGCGCAACATCGTGGGCCAGTATTGCGGACCGGACCATGACCCCCAGGCCATTCTGGAGGAAATGTGGCGTCAGGGCGATTTGGTCTTTGCCAAAGGCGTTGCCAAAAAGCCCGGTCTGGATGAATTGCTGGCATGGCTGAAGGCACATAATATCCCAGTTGCAGTGGCCAGCAGCAGCCTGCCCCATTACATCCACCAGAATCTGAAGAACGGCAAGATCGAGCCGTACTTTTCTACCATCGTCAGCGGCGATATGATCGAGCACTCGAAGCCTGCACCGGATATTTTCCTGAAGGCAGCCGAGCTGTTGGGCGTTGACCGCCACCACACGCTGGTTTTAGAGGACAGCTACAATGGCGTGCGCGCAGGCCGTGCCGGCGATTTTATCACAGTAATGGTACCGGACCTGATGCCGCCGAACGAAGAAATGGCACACTTGTATGATGCCTGCTGCAAGGACCTGTTTGAAGTACGTGATCTGCTGGAGCAGGGCAAGCTGGGCTGATTTTTCTCTGCCAAAAGCGCAGCACATATAAAATGAAAAGGGAGCGTATCCGATTGGATGCGCTCCCTTTTTCAGTATAGTTGCTTTTGTGGAAAGCCGTTCCGTTGTTTGGGAATTTATTGTTTATCCTCACATTCTACGATTACTCTGCACCGCAGCCCTGTCATAATCTCATCATCCAGCCACATAGTATAAACCGTAAAGCGCGGTGCTGTAATGCTGGGAATATTTTTCAGGTTCTCAATCACATAAATCCCATGCTGTTCGCACAGTCTGTCTGCTGCCTCGTGCTCGCTATGCTGTCGAATTCCGGGGCAGTCAATACCGATGAATCGAATTTTTTTCTCTGCTAGTTTTCGGATCAGCTCCTGCGAAAGCTGGGGATGATCTTCAAAATACGCAGGCTCACCATACGCATGTGCTTCGATCCGGCCTGTGCGAAAAAGAACAAAGTCGTTTTCTTTCACCAAATCCAAATCAATGTCTTTCGGCGTAACCTCGGTAGTTTCCCGCACATCAAACAAAACGCCTTCCGACTTAAAATACTCCAGCGGGATATTACTTTTTTCGTACGTATCCAGGTGTGTTCCGACGTGCCCCATCGCTACATGGGGGTTATCTTGCGATTTTGCCGATAAAACAAGCGGACTATCCTGCGAAACCACTGTTGTTAAATCCACATACATAACCACAATCTCCTCTATGCAAATGATCGGATATTCGCATTTTTGTTATGCACACTGCACCCGTTCTCTTTTAAAGTTCGATGCCATCCTTTACATAAAAAAGCCGCCTGTAAAAACAGGTGGCTTTCTTTTTACTGGACATCGCCGATTTCTTCAATGGACATAAACACGCCGTTCGGGATGCAGGATGCAAATGCACCACGGCTGTTCAGCCAGCCAAAGCCCTCGCACACATGGTCGGGGCAGGGGCTGTTGATGAAGGCCACAGCCCCATCTTTCACCTGAATATGTACTGTATCGAACCGAGTCGGGATATCGTAGGTCTTATCCTCGTCCAGCGAAATCACCATTTGCTGAGAACCTTCTTCGTTGTCGTACAGCACCAGCGCGCACAGCTCGTGCGGGTCCTTGCGGTTGGCCAAGCCCAAAACGGCCAGCACTGCTGCCAAAGCCAGCACGACCAGTGCGAAAATCAAATTCATTTTTTTGCTGTTTGTCGTTTTTTCGCGATTCGTTTTCACTGAGAATTCCTTTCTGACTAATACGTCTCTAACAGAAAAATGCTCGCCGGATCATCCGACGAGCATTTTGCCGCAATGCTTACTCCTCGATGGTGCTATGTGCCCAGACATAGTTGCGGGCACGTTCCAGCGTCATTTCGTGACGCAGGTTCTGAACAAAAGGCTGTGCCTTGTATTCTTCCACGGTTTTCTTTGCCTTTTCTGCGCGTGCTGCGATTTCAGCGTCGAACTCGGCATCGGTGGGAACCAGGCCCTTTTCCTCTGCCAGCATTTCCAGTGCAAAACCGGTACGCATTTCCAGCGCGCCACGCTGACGCAGCTGGGTATCAAATTCTTCCTTGGTGCGGCGGGTGCGCTGCAGGAACTGGCCCAGCGTAGTGCGCATCATCTGCAGCTGAATCTGGAACTGGTTCATCTTCTTCTGGTAAGCTTCCTCCAGCAGGGGGGTGGGCAGCTCGCCCTTGCAAGCCTGACCCAGCTGGTCCAAAAGCTGGCTGCGCGCAATGTTCATTGCATTGGAGCGGCGGCCTTCTTCCATCTTAGCACGAACCTGTGCGCGGTATTCTTCCATGCTATCCAAGCCGGCAACCTTCTTTGCGAAGTCTGCGTTCAGTGCGGGAATCTGGCGCACGTTGACGCTGTGCAGCACGATGTGGAACACAGCTTCCTTGCCGGCCAGCTCCCGTGCCTGATAATTGGCAGGGAAGGTGACGTTGATATCAAACGCATCGCCGGCGCTGTGGCCCAAGAAGCCTTCCTCAAAGCCGGGGATCATACGGCCTGCACCCAGAGGGATCTGCGCATTCTTTGCGCTGCCGCCCTGGAATGCTTCGCCGTTCAGGTAGCCGGTATAGTCTGCGATTGCAATATTGCCTTTAACCGCCGGGCCTTTGTGGGGCACCAAGCTCACGTTTGCGCTGCGAACACGCTCGATCTGCTGGTCCACATCCTTTTCCGCCACGGGAATCGGCTCGCATTTTGCGGTAAAGCCTTCGGTGCAGGTCAGGGTCAGCTCCGGGCGCAGTGCAACGGTAGCACAGGCCACAAAGCCGTCTTCCTTATTCACGCTGATCAAATCGTATGCAGGCTCGGTAACAAAATCAAATTTGTTTTCCTGGGCAGCCGCATCAATCAAAGGCTGCACCTGTGCGTCCATCACATCGTTGATGGCATCATACCAGAAAACGTGCTCACCCTTTTCCGCCTCGATTGCGGCGCGGTCTGCTTCGCCCTTTTCAAAACCCTGGACGGTGTAATCGCCGCGGGTGCGCTCATAGACAGCCTGTGCTGCGTTTTCCAGCTCAGCTGCATCCGCAGTAAAGGTCATTTTGACCACATATTTTTCCGGGTATTCCAGTTTTTCCAGTTTCATGGATGACGTCCTCCGTAAGCCTGCCAGGGCAGGTATTTTTGCTTTTTCACTGTGTGCAATAGCACACAGAACAAATCCCCAAAAAGGCGATTTTTCTGAATATTTCAAAGCATATTACAGATATTATAGCACAACTCGAAAAAAAGCGGTATAATAAATCAAAAGAAATGCCCTGATTTGCCGGCATTTTGTATTTTTTATCGACCATTCGCCAAGGAGAACACCATGCGCCTGTTTGATGTTTTAGGCCCGGTTATGATTGGGCCTTCCTCCAGCCATACGGCGGGGGCCGCCCGCATTGGCTATACTGCTCGCAAATTGCTGGGCGAAGCCCCTGTACGGGCCGAAGTTTATTTACACGGCAGCTTTGCCACCACCGGCCGCGGCCACGGCACCGACCGTGCCATCATTGCCGGATTGCTGGGCATGCGCCCAGAGGATTCCCGCCTGCCGGACAGCTTTTCGCTGGCACGCGAGGCCGGGCTGGAATTTTCCATCCACACCATTGAGCTGCGGGACGCTTACCCCAACACGGCACAATTAAAGCTGTGGGGCGGCGACGGCCGCCGCCTGGAACTGCAGGCCGCTTCGATTGGCGGCGGACGCATCCGCGTCACCCATATCGACGGCGTACCTGTGGATTTCGGCGGCGACAACAACACCCTGATTATCCATAATACTGACACCCCCGGCTATGTGGCCGAGGTAAGCACTGCCGTGGCAGAACGGGATATCAACATCGCATCCATGCAGCTGTTCCGTGCCAGCCCCGGTGGTTATGCCGTAATGGTGCTGGAATGTGACCAGCCGATTCCGGCCGAGCTGACCGAAGCGCTGCGGCACGTACCCGGTATTTTGAAAGTGACCAGCCTGAACATTGGGGAGGACCGCTGATGAGCTTTGTATCTGTATCCGAAATGCTGGCCGCCGTCTCGTCTGACCGAGATTTGGCTCGCACCATCATGGAAAGCGACCTGGCTGAAAGCCGCATCACCGAAGAAGAATCCCAGGCAAACATTCGCCACCTGTGGCAGGTGATGCAGGCGACCAGCTTACAATATGACCCGGCACGGCGCAGTGCCAGTGGCCTGACCGGCGGCGACGGCGGTAAGCTGCTGGACGCAGCCGCACAAAACAGTCTGTTTGGCGGCGAGTACCTGAATCATGTGATTGCCGAAGCGCTGAAAACCGCTGAATGCAACGCCTGTATGCAGCGCATCGTGGCTGCGCCTACGGCTGGCAGCTGCGGCGTTTTGCCGGCTGTGCTGCTGCCTTTGCGCGACAGTGGTTATACGGAGCAGCAGTTCTGTGACGCTTTGTATGTGGCAGCTGGTTTTGGCCAGGTAATTGCCGCACGCGCAACGCTGGCCGGTGCCGAAGGCGGCTGCCAGGCAGAAGTTGGCGCAGCCAGTGCAATGGCAGCTGCTGCGCTGGTACATCTGGGCGGCGGTACGCCGGACCAGTGCAGCCATGCCGCCGCTATGGCGCTTTCCGGACTTTTAGGTCTGGTATGTGACCCTGTGGCTGGTCTGGTAGAAATCCCGTGCGTGAAGCGCAATGTGACCGGTGCTGTAAACGCCGTCGCCTGTGCAAATATGGCGCTGGCCGGCATCCCATTCCAGATTCCCTGCGACGAAGTAATCGACGCGATGGGCCGCATCGGCACCCAGATGTCTTCCGATTTGAAGGAAACCGCTCAGGGCGGCCTGGCACAGACCCCCACCGGAAAAGCCATTGCCGAACAGATGGCCGGACAAGAACTATAAAAAACAATCCCCCTGACTGTGGCACATAACCACAAGACAGGGGGATTTTTCATTTCTTACTTCGGCAAAGCTCAGTTCTTCAATTCTTTCAAAATCGGTTGGTTTACAGCGTTGCACGCCCAGACCGAGCAAGGCTTATCCAGCGTCAGAGGTTCGCCTTCCAGCGTCGAAATGCAACCGCCTGCCTCAGTAACCAGCAGGCTGCCTGCCGCATAATCCCAGGGGGACAGCACACACTCGAAAAAGACTTCCAGCCGACCGCAGGCTACTGCGCATAAATCCAGCGCAGCCGCACCCATGCGGCGAAAATCGCAGCTGCGGTCAAACAACTGCTGCGTCAAAGAAAGCGTCTGTGCGTGCAGCTCCTTATTATATGGAGCAGTACCCATGCCAAAGATGCCTTGTTCCAAAGGACGCTCACTTACCTGTATGGGCTGGCCATTTAAGTAGGCACCTGCACCGCGTTTTGCCGTAAACAGCTCCTTTTTGAACGGGTCCAGAATCACTGCGTATTCCATTTGGCCATTCTTCGCCAGACCGACCGAAACGGCGCTGTGGCAAAAGCTGCGCACAAAATTCGATGTGCCGTCGATGGGGTCCACAATAAAGGCCCATCCGGAACCAAGCCCCGTCTTTTCGATTTCTTCTTCGCCCAGGAACGTGGCATCCGGTACCAATTTCAGCAGTGCTTCCTTCAGGAATGCTTCTACTTTCACATCATACGCTGTGACCAAATCGGCCGCCGATGTTTTCTGGGTCGTGCAGGTGGACACATCCTTTGCCGCCATTACGATTTCACCAGCCTGGCGCACGATCTCTGCAATTTTCGTCAAAAGCTCCATTTGTTTTTCCGCCTTTTCCAGCGAGCCGAAGCCCGTTTTTTTCGATTATATGGCGGAACGAACGCTTTGTAAAGGCAATGGACACGCATCGGCAATATCCCTGTATCCGTCTTTCTTTTTTATACAAAAACGGCGCCCGCAACAAACGGGCACCGTTTTTTGTATTGAAATTTTCAGGTTTTCTTGGATAATCAACCTTCCGGCTGTTCCTTCGTTTTGGTGACTGCACGAATCACCAGCAGCGTACCAACCATCAGTGCGATAGACAGCGGCATCATGATGAGCGCATTGCGTACCACGCCTGCAATCAGGTAGCAGACAAAGCTGACTGCTACAACCGTCAATGCGTAGGGCAGCTGCGTGGAAACATGGTTCATGTGGTCACACTGCGCACCTGCCGAAGCCATAATGGTGGTATCCGAAATGGGCGAGCAGTGGTCGCCGGCCACAGCACCTGCCATGCAGGCAGAAATGGCAATAATCATCATCTCATTGTTCATATCATACTGGAATGCGTACGTAACAATGGGAATCAGGATACCGAACGTACCCCAGGAAGTGCCGGTGGAGAAAGCCAGGAACACAGCAATCACAAAGACGATTGCGGGCAGCAGGTTCAGAACCGCACCTGCGCTGGACTGTACCAGTCCGCCCACAAACTCGCGTGCGCCCAGAGAATCGGTCATGGATTTCAGCGTCCAGGCCAGCGTCAGAATCATGATAGCAGGGACCATGCTCTTGAAGCCTTCCGGCAGGCTCTCCATGCACTCGCGGAAGCTCAGAATGCGGCGGCACATATAGTACACAACCGTGAACAGGAATGCGACAGCGGAACCGTAAACCAGGCCTTCCGATGCAACAGAACCTGCAAATGCATCCACGAAATTCACGCCGGAGAAGAAACCGCCGGTGTACAGCATACCCACAATGCAGCAGACAATCAGCATGGCAATGGGAATCAGCAGATCACGCACACGGCCTTTGGGGTTGGGCTTTTCCTCGGAGCCATCACCGTAAGGACGGTTTTCGCTGGTGAACAGGTCACCGTTCAGACGGGCATTGGCTTCGTGCAGTGCCATGGGGCCATAGTCAAATTTGGCGGTAGCCAGGGTGAGCATCATGGCCAGGGTCAAAAATGCGTAGAAGTTGTAGGGGATTGCACGAATGAACAGTTCCAATCCGTTGATACCTTCCACAAAGCCGGTAACTGCTGCTGCCCAGGACGAAATGGGTGCGATGATGCAGATCGGAGCCGCCGTTGCGTCGATGATGTACGCCAACTTTGCACGGCTAACCTTGTGCCCATCGGTCACGGGACGCATCACGCTGCCCACCGTCAGGCAGTTGAAGTAGTCGTCGATGAAGATCATCACACCCAGCGCTACCGTAGCCAGCTGTGCGCCTACGCGGCTCTTGATGTGGCTTTCGGCCCAGCGGCCAAATGCAGCCGAACCGCCGGCCTTGTTCATCAGGTAAACCATCGCGCCCAGCAGAACCAGGAACAGCAGGATGCCTGCGTTACCGGCGTTTGCCAGCGAGGATTTTACCATGCCCCAGGTGAACACATGCTCCATCGTGGCGGTAAAGCTGAAGTTGGAATACAAAAGACCGCCTACCAGAATACCCACAAACAGGGAAGAGTAGACCTCTTTCGTAATCAGTGCCAGGCCGATTGCGACAACCGGCGGCAGCAGCGACCAGATGGTGCAGTAAAAGGGGCTGACATACTGTGCCGCGGTGGTTTCTCCCTCTGCAAACGCACACACGGTCAAAGCAGCCACTGCCAGCAGCACGCCCAGGGCGATGCGGCCGACATTTCTCGAACGACTGTGATTTCCCATGATTTCCTCCTTGCCATCGGTGTGTGCCAGCACACCGACAGCGATTTTCCGTTTTTACCTACTTTATCTTTCCTCGTCCGGGAAAATACACAAAAAAACGGGAGCCACGGCGCATTGCCATGACTCCCGGAATTTACTCTCTTACAAGTACACGTTCCTAAGACCACGACAGCGCTCCACCGGCCGCAAGGACCCGTGACAGACCAGAGGATATTATCCCAAGATCCGGCAAGCTTGCTGTCAGGCCACAGCAAACGCCTCGGCGACGGCCCCTTTCGCTTACCCCGGCTGCCTGCCTTAAATTGGGAAAGCTACTCTTGACGCGTCGCGCCTCTATCATGTAATTTTCGATTGGACAAGTCTGATTATAGTCTGTTATTTCAGATTGTCAACCGTCTTTGATAAATTTTCTTCATTTTTATGAAAAAGCCGCATCGGACGTTTTTTCACATTTTTACGTACTTTTTTCTGACATTTAGCGTAAAATCAGACTTTTTCTAAAAGAAATCAGAAAAATTTCCGCCCCATATTTTCTTTTGCCACCGACTGTTTTGAGGGGGAAGTTACGGTTTTGGCAAAAGTTTCTGAAAAACAAAAAAGACACATCTTTCGATGTGTCTTTTTGGTGCGATGGGAGGGACTCGAACCCCCGACCTACTGGTTCGTAGCCAGTCAC
>JAHHRK010000019.1 GCA_020025795.1 Faecalibacterium sp.
GTGGAAGGCGAGCGCGAAAAGCTGCTGCATCTGGAAGATGTGCTGCATGAGCGTGTCATCGGCCAGAACGAAGCCGTTACTAAGGTAAGCGACGCAATCCTGCGCAGCCGTGCCGGCATTGCTAACCCCAACCGTCCCATTGGTAGTTTCCTGTTCCTGGGTCCCACGGGTGTCGGCAAGACCGAGCTGGCTAAGGCTTTGGCGCAGAACCTGTTTGATGACGAGCGCAACATGGTGCGTATCGACATGACAGAATATATGGAGAAATTCAGCGTTAGCCGCCTGATTGGAGCGCCTCCGGGATACGTTGGCTACGAAGAAGGCGGTCAGCTGACCGAGGCTGTACGCCGCAAGCCTTACAGCGTCGTATTGTTCGACGAGGTGGAAAAGGCACATCCGGACGTATTCAACATCCTTTTGCAGGTATTGGACGACGGCCGTATTACGGACAGCCAGGGCCGCACGGTAGACTTTAAGAATACCGTCATCATCCTGACCTCCAACCTGGGCAGCGACATCATTCTGAACGATTTGGAAAACCGCCGTGCTTCCGGCTCCAACGAGCTGAGCAAGTCCGCTACGGACGCCATTGATCAGCTGCTGAAGTCCAAGTTCCGTCCGGAATTCCTGAACCGTCTGGACGAAATCGTCTACTACAAGAGCCTGACCAAGGAAGAAGTCCGCAAGATCGTGGACCTGCAGCTGGATGATTTGCGCCGCCGTATGACGGAAAACAAGCACCTGAACCTGAACGTAACGCCTGCTGCCGGTGACTTTATCATCGACAGTGCCTACGACAGCGTTTACGGCGCACGCCCCATCAAGCGCTTTATCCAGAGCCATGTGGAAACCATGGCCGCAAAGGCAATCCTGACCGGCCGCTATGCTGAAGGCGACACCCTGACTTTGGACGTGCAGGACGGCAAACTGGTTCTGCGATGACGCCCTAAAAAATTGCGTGTTCACATTTATTTAAGTTTATGTATGCCCCGTTTCCCTTGCGAAGCGGGGCATATTATGATATGATGGGTACTATTATCGAGGCCCCGATTCCTTTCTTTGGATCGCGTGCCATATTTTTCTAATTATATGAAATGAAAGTTGAGGTTGATTTTTCCCCATGGGAGATGGCAGTATTACGATACTTATCCCGCTTGTAATCCTGGTGATTTTGTCCGCATTCTTTTCCGCATCTGAGACAGCGTTTTCTTCCCTGAATCCGATCCGACTCAAAAGCCGTGCTGATGCCGGCGATGCCCGTGCCGTTCGCGTACTGCGCATTGCTGAACAATACGACAGCCTGCTGAGTACGATTCTGATCGGCAACAACATTGTGAACATTGGCGCATCGTCTCTGGCAACGGTGTTCTTCGTCGGCTGGCTGGGCAACACTTACGGCCCTCCGGTATCCACGGTGATTTTGACCATCGTGATTTTGATTTTCGGCGAGATCAGCCCCAAAAGCATGGCAAAAGAAATGCCGGAAACCTTCGCGTTTGCCTTCGCGCCGATTTTGCATGTTCTGATGGTGCTGTTCCGCCCGCTGAACTTTGCATTTGGTGCCTGGAAGAAGCTGCTGCGCAAATTCTTCCACAGCGAAGAAAGTGATGCGATCACCGAAGGAGAGCTGGTCACAATGGTCAGCGAAGCGGAAAAGGACGGCGCTCTTACCGACCAGGAGAGCGAACTGATTCGCAGTGCCATCGAATTTGATGACGTGGAAGTGCAGGACGTGCTGACCCCCCGTGTGGATGTGGTAGCCGTTCCGGACGACATCAGCGTGATCGAACTGGGTGAAATTTTTGCCGAAAACGGATATTCCCGCCTGCCCGTGTACCATAACACCATCGACAATGTGATCGGTGTTCTGCACGAGAAGGACTACTTTACCGCGCTGCGTTCCGGCGTGATTGAGCTGGACAAGCTGGTGGCTCCGGTAACGTACACCACCAAATCCACCCAGATTTCTCACCTGCTGCGCACGCTGCGTGAAAACAAGCAGCACCTTGCCATCGTCGTGGACGAATACGGCGGCACCTCCGGCATTATCACGCTGGAGGACATCCTGGAAGAGCTGGTCGGCGAAATCTGGGACGAGCATGATGACGCCGTTGTGCAGGTACGCCGCCAGTCGGACGGCACCTACCTGATTTCCGGCGACGCCGGCATTGAGGACGTGGAAGAGGATCTTTCCATTGGGGAACCTGAGGAAAACGATTCTGTCACCGTCAGCGGTCTGGTTCAGGAAAAGCTGGGCCGTCTGCCCAAGGTTGGCGACGCTTTCCAGTGGGGCAATTACGACGGTATCGTAACAAAGGCCGCTCAGCGCCGCGTTCTGGAAGTTCGCCTGGCACTGCGCGCAGCCACCCCCGAACCCAAGGAAGCCTGATTGGTTTCTAACCTGAAATAACCGAAAAAAGGGACGCGATGCAATCTGCATCGTGTCCCTTTTGTTTTACTGTTTTTGTGCTGAAATCGTTTTGCGTCAGAATTTCCAGGTTGGTTCCTCGCTGGCAGGCTCCCGCAAATCCAGATGACAGATGGTGTTGCGCAGCGGCAAAACCACTGTGGGCGGCACGGTAAAGCTGTCCACGCCCATCCGCAGGAAGGTCTCTGCCAGCGACGTATCCTCACACAAACCACCGGCAATGCCCACAGGAATACCATGCCGATGTCCGGCCTTAATGGTCTCATAAATAGCGCGCATCACCGCCGGGTGATACAAGTCTGCATAGGGGATATCCTCCATGTTGGTTCTGTCCAGAATACAGGTGTACTGGGTCAGATCGTTGGTACCGATCAGGAAGAAATCTACCAGCTGAGCCAGTTCGTCTGCCATCCAGACCGCCGCAGGCGTTTCAACCAGCACACCAACCTGCAAATTGCCGATCGTTGTACCTTCCTGCATCATTTTCTGCCGACATTCTTCCAGGATTGCCTTTGCACGCTGTACCTCCTGCACACCGGTAACGACCGGCAGAAGCACCCGCACATCGCCCAGTGCCGCCGCACGCAGCATCGCACGCAGCTGTATACGGAATTCGTCCGGATTCATCAGCGAACGACGAATACCACGGTAAAACAGACCAGGCTGTTTCTTTTCAGATGCATCGTCTTCCGGTGCCGAATTGGGTGCGCTCCAGTCCACCGTAGCGATCTGCACCGGACCGGGCTTCATGGTTTGCACCAATTCTTTATAAAAACGGAACTGGGTTTCCTCGTCTGGTGCGACAGACTTTCCTATAAAGAGATAATCCGACTGCGCCTGCCCGATACCGCCAGCATCGTTTTCTTTGGCGCTTTCCAAATCTTCCTGCTTGCCCACGCTCGCCCAGACTTCTACCCGGTGGCCGTCCATCGTTTCGTTGGGACAGCCTTTCAACCGGTGCAGCAGCTTCTTCCGATGCGCAATTTCCTGTTGGATTTTGCGATATTTCACCACCGTATCCACATCTGGGTCCACAATCAACTCGCCCAGCTGGCCGTCCAAAATCGCAAGGTGACCTTCCCATTCAGGATTCGTACCCCGTGTACCGACCAAAGCCGGCAAATCCATGCTGCGCGCCAGAATCGAAGTGTGGCTGATGGCGCTGCCCAGGCGGGTTACAAACCCAAGAACCTTTTGTTTGTCCATCCGCACCGTCTCCGAAGGAGAAAGTTCTTCCGCTACAACGATGGCAGGTTCGTCCCATGCGGTTTCTTCCACACCGCCCTGCAAAAGGTAAATCACGCCGCGCGCCATATCCATGATATCGTCCACACGAGCGCGAATATATTCGTCTTCTACTTCGGAAAAACGGTCCACCATGGAATGTGCTGCGCACCGCACCGCATATTCCGCGTGCATATGGTGGGTCATGATATTTTCGCGGACAGTTTCCACAAATTCATGATCATCCAGCATCAGAGCGTGTACCTCAAACACAGCCGCAATGTCTGCACCTGCCTCTACAAGTGCCTTTTCATACAAAACGCTCTGCTGTTCAATTGCCTGTTTGCGTGCTGCTTCCATGCGCTCCAGCTCCGCTTCGGGATTGGTACAAGGCGGCATGACGTAGCGGCGCGCTGGGCGCTGATAAAAGTGAAGCGGTCCGATTGCTACGCCCGCCATCACGCTGATTCCCTGGCATTTACACATGGTCGTTCCTTTCTCTTTCACTTTCTATAAAAAATAAGCCTCCCACACAGCCAGACTGACTGACGGAAGGCCTGCTGGCAATTCCGGATCTGTTAAACATTCTCTTCCAGGAACTTTTGCACGGCAGTAATACACTCTGCTTCGTCTGCGCCTTCGGCCTGGATCGTAATGTTATCACCCTGCATAATGCCCAACGCCATCACACGCATCGGTGCTGTCAAGGCACAGCTGCGGTCGCCGCACTGCAAGGTCACTGTACTCTGATAAGCGCACACAAGCCGTACCAGCTGACCGGCCGGACGTGCATGGAGTCCATATTTATCCTGGATGGTATAGGAGCACTGCTGCATGATTCTGACTTCCCTTCACAATACCGGGTAAACCCGGCTTTTTCTTTTCTTCTATTATAAACGTTCCTGCAAAAATATGCTACCCACAGATTCTCCCAAAAATCGCCATTCTTTCAGAAGCCGGTTATCAAAAAAAGCGATGCTCTCGCACCGCTTTTTTTAAGGGCCTTTACTCTACCGGAAATCCGTCTGCACCTGCCGCAACTTCCGTATCCAGGCTGACGGGCGCTTCTTCTTCCGGCAGTGCAGCCGCTTCGCTTTCGTCCGCAGTTTCCTTTTCTGCCATAGTCTGCACCACATCAGACAGACCGCTCACATTGCCGGACGGCTTTTCCAACAGATAGGCGCCCACAACCTTCTGGTTGCGCACCAGCAAAACGCCGTACACGGTCTGTCCGCCTGTGCCCAGAGAAGGAATCGCAGCCAGCCACTTTTCCACTTTTTTGCCCTTGCAGTCGCTTAGATCCTGCCCACTCTGGGAAACAATCTTGTTGAATGCTGCAAAGCTGTCGTCCCACTTACGCGGCACCTTTACTTTGTCCGCCGTAATGTCAGTGGGATCGGTTTCCAGCCCAAAGCCCAGGAAGTACGTTTGGATATCCTGGGTAGATGCAATGTTGGCGCTGGCTGCTGTTGCACGCTGGTTACTTTTCCGCACCAGCTTGCCTGCCGCAACCGCCGCGACAAGTACCACGCCGCACAGTGCCACAGCCCCCACCTTTTTCAGATTCGCCTTTTGGATCGTAAGCATGAACATAGTCAATAGCCCCCTATTTTGCTGCCAGGCAGCGGGCAACGCCCACGCCACCGCATTTCTGATACAGCGTATGCGGCCTGCCGCGGCTTTAGCACTTTCTTTTGCGCCAAACGTGCAGACATGGTACAATAAATATAAGACAATTGCTGACTTTTCATTAAATCTTCATCAAAAGATGATATGCTGAAATAAGAGTATACTATTCCGAAATGGAGGATATTTCCCTATGGCTAAAATTTTGATCGTCGATGACGAACCATTGATTCGTGAACTGATCCGTGAGCATGTTCAATTCGCCGGTTTTACCTGCGAAGAAGCCACCGACGGCAGCGCAGCGCTGGCCATGCTGTCCACCGGCAGCTTTGATTTGGTGCTACTGGATGTGATGATGCCTTTTATGGACGGCCTGACCTGCCTGCGGGAAATGCGCAGCCGCAAAATCACCACACCTGTCATCATCCTGACTGCACGCGGCGAAGAATATGATAAGCTAGCCGGTCTGGAAGGCGGCGCAGACGACTATGTGGTTAAGCCGTTCTCCCCCCGCGAACTGGTGGCACGCATCAAAGCCGTGCTGAACCGCACTATGCCCCGCCCTGAACAGGATGCTACACGCATGACCTTTGAAGACCTTTCCATTGATACCGCCAGCCACACCGTTCTGGTGGAAGGCAACGAGGTCAGCCTGACCCCCAAGGAATTCGATCTGCTGGTATTTCTGGCCACCAACAAGGGCATTGCACTCAGCCGTGAAAAAATCCTGCAAAAGGTGTGGAATTACGACTACTTTGGCGAGGACCGCACCGTGGACACCCATGTGAAAATGCTGCGCAGCCACCTGGGCAGCTGCCGCGATTATATCGTCACCGTCTGGGGCGTTGGCTACAAATTTGACCCTGACAAAAGAAAGTGATAGACAATGAAAGAACTTTCTCCTCGTACAGCTTTGCAGGATAACACGCCGGACAGGCCCCACGGACTGCGCATCCGCACCCAGCTACTGATTCTTTTGCTGGGCATGGCCGTATCCATCCTGTTTTTGGTGTGGTTTCTTTCCTCGAATCTTTTGCAGCCCCGGTATAACCGCTTTATCCGCGATATGCTGACACGCCGTTTGGATCAGACCGTCTCCCGCATGGATGAAGCACTGGAAAAAGGCGTGGAGCTTTCGCGCCGGGACATTTCCGGTCTGACTGTCAATTCAGATTTCTGGGGCGAGATGAACCAGTCTCTAACCGACGGTACGCTGGTGCTGACAAACTGCTGCATGGATATTTCCGACACGACCCTGCGCAGCGTAATGTACAGCGAAAATCTGTATCCGTGCCTTTTGCATGGTTCCAGCACCAATGTGTTCGGCCACAACACCTCCACAGCCGACCGTGACAATGCGCTTGTGATGCGGATGCGCAACCTGTGCTTTGAGCAGGGTACGCTGTACCACATTACCGAAACCACCAGCGGCAGCCGCCAGATGGTGGTAGGCCGCACCACCAAAGACGGCCAGTATTGCATTTTGATTTCCACGAGCCTTGCCCAGGTCAACGAAGCCAGCAAGGTGCTGGGTTTGTTGTTGCCGGGCATTGCGGTCATGCTGATCCTGCCGGCGTTGGCTATCGCATGGCTGTTCAGCCGCCATGTCACCCGACCGCTGACCCAGCTATCTCATGCAGCCAATCAAATGGCACGCGGCGACTACGCTGTACGGATTCCGGTGCCTGATACCCGTCAGGACGAGTTTGGGCAGCTGTGCCGTGACTTTAACAACATGGCAGGCCAGGTGCAGCAGAGCGCACAGCTACAGCGAGATATCCTTGCAAACGTCTCTCACGATCTGCGCACTCCGCTGACCATTATCAAAGGCTATGCCGAAACGGTGCGCGATCTGACCGGCAATGACCAGGAGCGCCGTGACGGCCAGCTGAATATCATCATTCGGGAAAGTGACCGCCTGACCGCACTGGTAAACAGCGTGCTGGAATTGAGTAAGGTTTCCTCCGGTGCCGAAAAGTGCGACATGATGCGCTTCAGCCTGTGCCAGCTGTGCGAGGAAGTAGCGGACCGTTATACCGCCGTATGCCAGTTGAACCAGTGGCAGCTGATTTTGGATCTGCCCGAGGACGATTCGCTGGATGTGATGGCAGATCCTGCCATGCTGGAACGTGTGCTGCATAATCTGATGGGCAACGCCACCCACCATCTGGGCGAAGATGGCGTTTTCATTCTGCGCGCCCACCGTGCGGAATCCGGCATCCGTGTGGAAATCGAAGACCACGGCCCCGGTATCCCAGCCGAAGAACTGCCGTATCTGTTTGATCGGTACTATCGCTGCCGCAGCAATGCAGGCCGACAGGGCACCGGCTTGGGTCTTTCCATCACCAAGGCTATTTTGCAGCAGCACAAGGCTCGCTTTGGCGTAGACTCCACCGTAGGCAAAGGCAGTACCTTCTGGTTTGAATTGAAAGCCGCACCTGCGGTCAACCCCAAGCAGCTTGGAAAGGCAAAGAACAATTCCAAGCAGGCACAGCAATAAGGCTGTCCATACAGCCTGTAAATACAAAAATCCCCGATGTGAATGCACATCGGGGATTTTTTATACGTTATGGATTTGTTTTTTCCGTCTGGCAGGTGCTGCTGTGGCAGCATCCAGAGCAGCCGGAACAACCGCTGCAGCCGCCTGTTTTGCGGCGACGCCACATGGAGCGTACAGCAAAGAACACCATCACTGCCAGCACCAGAATCACGATTCCGTCACCCAACATAACAGCTTCCTCCTTTGGAAAAGATTAGTGGACCAGTTCCTTTTTCTTTTCTTTCTTTTCCGGCTGATAGCCCTTGCGCAGCAGCAGATACAACAGTACGCCCAGTGCCACCAGTGCCAGCACGGTAAAGATGCCAAAGGTTGCTTCGCCGGTAAACAGGCCGCCGATCTGGAACACAATCATGGAAATCGTATAGGCAAATGCGCACATATACGCAATGGTAAATGCTGCCCACTTGCGAGAGTTCATCTCGCGGCGGATTGCGCCAATAGTTGCAATGCACGGTGCGCACAGCAGATTGAAAATCATAAAACTGTATGCTGTTACTGCGCCGAAATCGCGTGCAATCATGGGCCAGATTTCCTGGCCGGATTTGCTCAGCTCGCCGCCAAAGTGATACACCGTGCCAAAAGTCATAACAACCGCTTCCTTCGCAATCAGGCCGGTGAAGCTTGCCACAGTGGCCTTCCAGGCCATGTCGCCTACCCAGCCCAGAGGCGCAAACAGCCATGCGATGCCATTGCCCAGCATAGCCAGCAGAGAAAGGTTGCTGTCTGTAACCATATGGAATCCACCGTCTGCGATGCCGTAGTTCAGCAGGAACCACAGGATCATGGAAGCAACCAGAATGACCGTACCGGCACGCTTGATAAAGTCCCAGACACGGTTCCAGGTAGAACGTGCCACATTGGTGACCGAAGGCATATGGTAAGCCGGCAGCTCCATAACAAAGGGAGCCGGATCACCAGCGAAAAGCTTGGTCTTTTTCATGATGAGGCCGGTAATAATTACAGCGGCAATGCCCACCATAAAAGCCGAAACCGCCACCAGCGGAGAGTTACCGAAGATTGCGCCTGCAAACAAACCAATGATCGGCATCTTGGCGCTGCACGGGATAAAGCCGGTGGTCATAATGGTCATCTTACGGTCACGGTCCTGGTCGATGGTACGTGTAGACAGGATGCCCGGAACACTGCAGCCGGTACCAACCAGCAGCGGAATGAAGCTCTTGCCCGACAGGCCAAACCGACGGAACGCACGGTCCATAATGAAAGCCACACGCGACATATAGCCACAGTCTTCCAAAAGGCTCAAAATCAGCATCAGCACGGCCAGCTGCGGCACAAAGCCCAGAACTGCACCTACACCGCCGATAATACCATCCACAATCAGGCTGTGCAGCCAGCCGGATACGCCCAGAGCCGACAGAATACTTTCCAGAGCGCCTGGAATCCATTCGCCGAACAGCACATCGTTGGCCCAGTTGGTACCCATAGTGCCAATGGAAATCTTCCACGGACCCATGGCGATGGCATACATCAGAAACATCAAAATGGCGAACACCGGCAAAGCCAGCACACGGTTGGTCACGATGGCGTCGATTTTATCCGAAGTGGTCAGCGTGCCGGGAGCGTGCTTTTTCACAACGGCTTTTTTCACAACACCGGTAATGTACTCGTACCGCTGGTTGGTAATGATGCTTTCTGCGTCATCGTCCATTTCCTTTTCGCAGTCCGCAATATGTTCTTCCAAATGCGTTTTCAGCGTTTCATCCAGCTGCAGTTCCTGCTGAATCTTTTCGTCACGCTCAAACAGCTTGATGGAATACCAGCGCAGGAAGCGCTGCTCCACCTTATCCTGAATGGACTCCTCAATGTGTGCCAGTGCGTGTTCTACGCTGCCGGTAAACATATGCAGATCTTCGCTGGCGCTGCCCTTGTGTGCCGCAACGATTGCTGCCTTGGCAGCTTCCATGCTGCCCTCGCCCTTCAGTGCGCTCATCTCCACAACCTGGCAGCCCAGCGCGTTGCCCAGCTTATCCAAATCAATGGTGTCGCCGTTCTTACGCACCAGGTCCATCATATTCACAGCGATAACCACCGGAATGCCCAGTTCGATCAGCTGCGTGGTCAGGTACAGGTTACGCTCGATATTGGTGCCGTCCACAATGTCCAGAATGGCGTCCGGCTTTTCATTTACCAGATAGCGGCGCGTAACCACTTCTTCCAGCGTATAGGGTGACAAGCTGTAAATACCGGGCAAATCCTGAATGATAACGTCCCGGCTGCCTTTCAGCTTGCCTTCTTTCTTTTCTACGGTAACACCGGGCCAGTTGCCCACGTACTGGTTAGAACCCGTCAAATCATTGAACAGCGTCGTTTTGCCGCAGTTCGGGTTGCCGGCCAGCGCGATTTTGATATCTGCCATGGATTTTCCTCTTTTCTGTGTTGTTTTGCTTTGGCAGGCTCAATCCTCCGCCAGCTCCACCATTTCTGCATCGGCCTTGCGCACGCTCAATTCATAGCCGCGCAAGTTCAGCTCCATCGGATCGCCCAGCGGTGCCACCTTGCGCACCAGAATCTGAACGCCTTTTGTAATGCCCATATCCATAATGCGTCGGCGCACAGGGCCTTCGCCCGTGACGCGTGCTACCGTAACGGTCTGGCCGACTTTTGCATCTTTCAACGTTTTCATATTTCTTCCTCCCGCGGCAGCGACCCCGCTCCGCTTTGTTAGCATCAACTAACTTTTATTCGCAGTGTCAGTCTAACACCGTCCACCCTTGCTGTCAAGGAAAAAAGCCGCTTGACTTGTCAAATATTTTGGAATATGTTACCCTGTATACAGTATTACTTGCTCGAAAAGGAGGAGCTGACCGTATGAAAATCCACCAATCCGCAGAGGATTATCTGGAGACCATTTTGAAATTAGAGCAACGCAACGGCTCCGTACGCTCCGTAGATATTGCCGCCGAAATGGGCTTTTCCAAGCCCAGCGTCTGCCGTGCCATGAAACTGTTGCGCAATGACGCTTACATCGAAATGGAGCCCAGCGGACAGATCAAACTGTTAGAAAAAGGCCGTGCCGTGGCCCAGCGCATCTATAACCGCCATCAGGTGCTTACAACTATGTTCATTCGTCTGGGCGTAGACCCTGAGGTCGCAGCCGAGGACGCCTGCAAAGTCGAACACGATTTGAGTGAGGAAAGCTTTGACAAACTGGCGGCCCATCTGGCCAAGACGCAGCAGCAGGAAAAGTAAAAGACCCCTCTTGTCCGCTGCTGGCATCACAAAACACAAAAAGCAGGCAGAAGCGTTTCCGCTTACTGCCTGCTTTTTTGATGTGCGCTCATTCTTTGGGGTCATTCTGATGGCAGAGGTTGGATTCGTTAATGCCATCCCGAACTGCCGCCTTCACGACGCAATACAGGATATAAAAGCTCAATGCCGCGAAGCAGACATATAAAAAAATCTCCAAAGTTTCTCGCTCTCCTTTCCCGACATATTTTTACAATTATGATAGCACAGCCGGATGCAGAAGAACAGGTGATGTGGCAAAAAACAGAAAACGCCCGCACGTTACCGTGCGGGCGTTTTTTGGTGCGCCTGTGGGAACTCGAATCCCAGGCCCTCTGATTAAAAGTCAGATGCTCTACCAACTGAGCTACAGGCACAAATCCTGCGGTTTATGAACCGCCTAGTAAGTGTAGCATATTTCGCAGCCAGTTGCAAGCGTTTTTAGTTTTTTTCCAAATTTTAGACCGGATTTTCTTTGCGTTCCCTGTTTTCGACGCACAAAAAGGCAGCGCCCTGCCAAAAGCGGAGCGCTGCCTGCAATGCGTAGTATTTTTTAGAGATTAGTCGATGACCTTGGTAGCAACATCCATCAGGATCTGTGCCATGAAGTCATTCAGGCTCTTCACGCCGCCCTTTGCTTCGTTACGAGCATTGACAGCCACAGAGCCAGCCTCCATTTCCTTGTCGCCAACGACCAGGATGTAGGGGGTCTTCTTCAGCTTAGCTTCACGCAGCTTGTACTGCATCTTTTCGCTGCGAGCGTCCACCGTGCTGCGGATGCCTGCATCCAGCAGCTTCTGGTTGATTTCAGCTGCATACTCGTGGGTGCGCTCGGTGATGGGCACAACCACAACCTGCGTGGGCATCAGCCAGGTGGGCAGAGCGCCTGCGTACTTCTCCAGCAGAGCAGCCAGAGTACGCTCGTAGCAGCCTACGCTGGTACGGTGAATGATATAGGGCAGGTGGGGCTGTCCGTCCTCACCGGTGTAGTACATATCGAAGCGCTTAGCCAGCAGCATATCGATCTGAATGGTAATCAGGGTATCTTCCTTGCCGTAGACGTTCTTCAGCTGAATGTCCAGCTTGGGGCCGTAGAAAGCAGCCTCGTCGATGCCGATTTCGTACTTGACGCCCAGGTGATCCAGAATCTTACCCATGGAAGCCTGTGCAGCTTCCCACTGCTCTGCGGTACCCTCGTACTTGTTGCCCGGGTTTGCAGGATCCCACTGGCTGAAGCGGTAGGTTACGTCCTGATCCAGGCCCAGAGTCTTCAGGGTGTACTGGGTCAGCTCGAAGCACTGACGGAATTCATCTTCCAGCTGGTCAGGGCGAACGATCAGGTGGCCTTCGGAAATGGTGAACTGACGCACACGGGTCAGGCCGTGCATTTCGCCGGAATCCTCGTTACGGAACAGCGTAGAGGTTTCGCCCAGACGCATGGGCAGGTCACGATAGCTGCGCTTACGGTTCAGGAACACCTGATACTGGAACGGGCAGGTCATGGGGCGCAGTGCGAAGCACTCCTTCTCCTCATCATACGGATCGCCCAGGATGAACATGCCGTCCAGGTAGTGATCCCAGTGGCCGGAAATCTTGTAGAATTCGCGCTTTGCCATCAGGGGGGTCTTGGTCAGCAGATAGCCACGAGCCTGCTCGGTATCCTCGATCCAGCGCTGCAGCAGCTGAATCACACGGCTGCCGTTGGGCAGCAGGACAGGCAGACCCTGGCCGATGGTTTCAACGGTGGTGAAGTACTCCAGCTCACGGCCGATCTTGTTGTGATCGCGGCTGCGCAGTTCTTCCAACTTCTTGAAGTACTCGTCCATCATGCTTGCCTTGGGGAAGGTGATGCCGTAAACACGGGTCAGGGTATCGTTCTCAGCGTTGCCGCGCCAGTAAGCAGCGGTAGCCTGGGTCAGCTTGATGCCCTTCATGCCGCCGGTGCTCATCAGGTGGGGGCCTGCGCACAGGTCGGTAAAGTCGCCCTGGGTGTAGATGGTCAGATCCCAGCCCTTAGCAGCGTACTCTTCCAGCAGCTCCAGCTTGTAGGGCTGATCGGCAAAGATTTCGCGGCCTTCTTCGACCGTGATGTGCTTCTTCTCGATGGGCAGATCTGCCTTGACGATCTTCTTCATCTCAGCTTCGATGGCTGCGAAGTCATCGGGACCAAAAGCGCGGGTATACTTCATGTCATAGTAGAAGCCGTTATCCAGCGCAGGGCCAATGCCGAAGTGAGTGCCCGGGAACAGGTGCTGCACAGCCTGTGCCAGAATGTGGCTTGCGGTGTGCCAGTAAGCGTGCTTGCCTGCTTCATCATCGAAGGTCAGGATTTCCACAGAGCAATCCTCGTTCAGCTCGGTGCGCAGGTCTACGACCTCGCCGTTCACCTTTGCGCTGGTTGCATTGCGGTACAGGCCCATGCTGATGGTCTTGGTCAGCTCTGCCACCGAGATGCCGGCTTCGAACTGCTTGACTTCGCCTTTCAGATTTACGTTAATCATTGTGATGCTCCTTTCCCGCCCAAATGGCGGATATAAAAAAGAAAAATGCCCCACCCCGTCTAAAAACTTACACGGGATGAAGCATTTGTAAAATCAAATGTTCCACGGTTCCACCCGAATTGCAGCACGCCTAAGGTTGCTGCCCACTCGTTCCGGCTTTAACGGGCCGGGCCCGGCAGAGGTTCACCTCTGCGCTCTGCGGTGGTATCCAACTGATTCACTGTCAAACCGCTTGCACCACGCGGCAAGCCACGGCGGTTCTCTCTGATACAGTGCATTTCAGCGGCATTGTCCGCATCGACGCTTTTGCGGGATATGGGAAGAATATCACTTTTGCAGATGGATATCCTCATTGCCCAATATAGACTATATCCATTCTATTGTCAAGATTTTTCTTGACATTCCGTTTCCTTTCTTTTACTATTATCAGTAGCATATAAGATGTGAACGCAGGGGTTTTCAGGCATTAACATTCGGGCTTTGGCCTGTTTATAAGATATAAATCCGAATATGAACCAAACGCGGGAGATTCCTCCCAATTTTTGTTATCCTTTTTGTAGTTATAGCTTATAAATATTACAATTTGTTGACGTCACCTACTGCGGAAGCATCTCCTCTATTTTATTCCAAATAACAAGGAGAGTGAACCCACACCATGACGATTCCCATCTGGGCTGTCGTTCTGATTGCACTTGCTTCTTTCGCAGTCGGTGCCTTTGTTCTTTATACGGTATTCCAGAACAAACAGCGCGACGCAATCGAAACCATCGCACACGCTGATGAAGAAGCCAAGCGCATCGTAAACGACGCTATCCGTACCGCTGACCAAAAGCGTAAAGAGGCTATCGTAGAAGCAAAAGACGAAGTCTACAAGCTGAAAGCTGAAGCCGACAAGGAAATCAAAGAACGCCGCGCTGAGCTGTCCCGTCAGGAAAACCGCATTGACCAGAAGGAAACTACCCTGGACAAGAAGGTTGAAGCCCTGGAAAAGAAGGAAGAAGACCTGAAGCAGCGCACTGCACTGGTCGATGCCCGCCTGGACGAGCTGGAGCAGATCAAGATCCGTGAGACCGAAAAGCTGGAAACCCTGGCTGGCCTGTCTCAGGAAGATGCAAAGGAACTGCTGCTGCACCGCGTAGACGAGGAACTGCACCACGAAAAGGCAATCCGCGTCGCCGCTTACGAAACCAACATGAAGGACGAATGCGACGCCATCGCAAAGCAGTTGATTGGTCAGGCAATCAGCCGTTGTGCTGCTGACCACTCCAGCGAGACGACCGTTTCTGTTGTTTCCCTGCCCAGCGACGAAATGAAGGGCCGCATCATCGGCCGCGAAGGCCGCAACATTCGTGCTCTGGAAACTGCAACCGGCGTCGATCTGATCATCGACGATACGCCGGAAGCCATTACCCTGTCCAGCTTCGACCAGACCCGCCGCGAGGTGGCTCGCATGACGCTGGAGCGCCTGATTGCCGACGGCCGTATCCATCCGGCACGCATCGAGGAAACGGTGGAAAAGTGCCGCCGCGAGCTGGAGATGCAGATGAAGCGCGAAGGCGACAAGGCTGTTATGGAACTGGGTATCCACGGCCTGCACCCCGACCTGGTCAAGCTGATTGGCCGTCTGAAGTACCGCACCAGCTTTGGTCAGAACGCTCTGAACCACTCCATGGAAGTAGCCTGGATTTCCGGTCTGCTGGCTGGCGAGCTGGGCCTGAATGTGACCCAGGCACGCCGCGCAGGTTTGCTGCATGACATCGGCAAGGCTCTGGACCACGAAATCGAAGGCAGCCACGTACAGATCGGCGTAGACATCTGCCGCAAGTACAAGGAAAGCCCTGCTGTGATCCACGCTGTTGAGGCACACCACGGCGACGTGGAGCCCAAGACCCCGCTGGCATTCATCGTACAGGCTGCTGACGCAATCAGCGCTGCACGCCCCGGCGCACGCCGCGAAAACGTTGAGAACTATATCAAGCGTCTGGAAAATCTGGAAGAGATCTCCTCCAGCTTCGACGGCGTTGAGCAGGCCTTTGCTGTGCAGGCAGGCCGCGAAGTTCGCATCATGGTCCAGCCCGACAAGATCGGTGACGATCAGGTCATTCTGCTGGCTCGTGCAATTGCCAAGAAGATCGAGGACACCCTGGACTACCCCGGCCAGATCAAGGTCAGCGTGATTCGCGAAAGCCGTGCTACCGAGTACGCAAAGTAAGATTCTCCTTTGCTGCGGCTGAAACGCCGAAAAGCGCAGTTGCACAATTTTCGGAGAAATCTTTCATCAAATCGATAAAAAAAGCGCCGTTTGTTTCAAAACAAGCGGTGCTTTTTTGTTAGCTTTGTTCCTTGTGGGACGGACCATTTCTGGCTACAATTATATACATAAGAACTTTACGTTCACCATAAGAAAATAAGGGGTGTTACATCGTATGCGAATGAACATGGTTAAGCTTCCTACGAAAAAAGGAAATCTCTTTCTGCGCGTTGCACAGGGACATTTTGCCACCAACCACAGCCACATCAACTATTACATCGATGTGACAACCCAGAAAGCACGTTTGTCTGAGGCGCAGGCCGTAGCACAGGAACTGGTTGCCGCTTACCGCAGCAGCGCAATTGTGGACACGGTGCTTTGTCTGGACGGCACACAGGTAATCGGCACCTGCCTGGCCAGCGAGCTGACAAAGAGCGGCTTCACGAACTTGAACGCCCACCAGACCATTTATGTGGTTACGCCGGAATACACCTCCGGCAGCCAAATTATTTTCCGTGATAATATTGCCCCCACCATCAGCGGCAAACACGTATTGATTCTGGCTGCAACCGTCACCACCGGCTATACCATCCAGTCTGCTATTCAGGCTGTGAATTACTACGGCGGCACGGTGGCTGGCCTTTCTGCGATTTACTCCACGCTGGACGAATTTGCAGGATATCCGATCACTTCTATTTTCAACCCCAGTGACCTGCCCGGTTACGCCAGCTATGAAGCCAAGGATTGTCCCTGGTGCAAGAAGGGTGAACGCATCGACGCACTGGTCAACAGCTTTGGCTATTCCACTTTGTGATGCGTTGCAGCGCACGGATGTAAAATTTTGACACTTATCCGCAGCAGCAAGGAATGCAGCTGCTGTAAACAAAAAGAAACCCTCGACGCTTGTCGAGGGTTTCTTTTTTATCTCTTTTTTATTCTCGGTCAGGACTGGCAGCCCAGATCGTCCCAGTCGCAGAAATCTGCCGGATCGCACAGGCGGCTCACATCGATTTTTCCGTCCTCAGTGCGCGGCGTTTCGATGGGCTTTGCCATAACCGGATTCGGGTTGGGTACATCTGCTCCCACCGGCTGCGGCACTGCGCAGTACACGCGTGTTTCTTTTTCCTGCTCAGGCTGCTGCGGAACTTCCGGTTCGGTTTCGGGATTGTTCCGAATCAGCTCGTCGATTTTATCCTGCTGCTTCTGCATCAGCTTATCCACAAAAACAACCGCAGCACTGGCGGCAGCAACTGCTGCGACCGTACCGGCAATTTTCCAGATCAAATTTTGCATGATAACAGACTCCTTTCCGTTGTTTGCTGCATCAATAGAAGGTTACATAATCCTCCACGCCTGCCGGCTTTTCGGTCGGCTCGACAGAAATAGCCTTCAGCACAACGCCCTTTTCGCCATAGATCTTGTGGTACTTGTGCTGCACCTTTGCGGTAATCCGAATCCAGTCGCGCTGCTTGAGGGTGTTCTGCTTATCATATTCGCAGGGGAAGCCCACAAACTCAATATCCTGCACGCAGCAGGTCATTGCAAAACGACCCGGCACAAAGGAATTGGGGCCAGCCAGATCCGAATGGCACACCTGTGCCAGATAGCGCACGGTCTTACCGTCGTACTTTGCAGGCTCGTCCTGGCAATCCATATACCAGATACCGAAATCGCTGTCACCGATTTCGATAATCGGTGCATCCACGTCAAACGGCAGCGGGTCCGGAATATCATCATATGCCACGGAACCATCTGCAAATTCATACGCGATATCGCAGCGGCGAGATGCCTGGCGCACCAGCTGATGCAGCTCCATGCGATCCGCCTCATTGTTCACGGCCTCGGCACGGTTAAATACGATCAGCTCGCTGGCTGCCAGCTTATCCAGCATCAGGCTGCGCATTGCGCTGTCACGTGCATGGGTCAGAGCGGTCTTGCCGTCAGCGGTTGCGATCACCTGATACACGATCCAGTTTTCCGGCATTGCTTCGGACAGATCGTTCATCAGCCACATACCGTTGTACTCGATGACAACGCGGCCTGCGTCGGATTCCTTTGCCAGGCGAGCCAGGTTCTCCGGGTTCAGCTCGCTCTTATCCTCCAAAACAGCAACGGTCGTACCGGGGAAAGCGAACTTGCTCTCGTCATATTCTACTTCACCCTCTTCACACACCAGCAGCAGGGTCTTGTCGCCGGATTCGAACTGGGGGTCTTCAAACGTTTCCTGAATAAAGCTGGTCTTGCCGGACTCCAAAAAGCCGACAAACAGGTAAACCGGAAGTTCTTTTGCCATGGTATATCTCCTTTATGCTTATACGCCAAACAGAGCGGCTACGCCTGCCTCGTCCAGCTGAGAGCCGATGACTACCAGCTTGCCGGTCACATCGGGGTTACGGTGACGAATTTCTGCCTCGCCGGGAACAAAGTCAAATTCCAGCCAGCCATCGGGACCATCGACGATACCCTTGCTGCGCAGGATCATGCCGTACTTGCCGCTGTCCAGTGCGTCCAATGCGGCACGCAGGTCAGCTTCGCTGTACTTCTTGGCAGTTTCCACACCCCAGCTGGTGAACACTTCGTCTGCGTGGTGGTGATGGTGGTGGTCATGGCAGCCGCAGGTGCAGTTCTCGTCATGCTCATGATGATGCTCGTGCTCATGGTCATGGCAGTGGCATTCTTCATCGTGATCGTGATGATGCTCATGCTCATGGTCGTGGCAGTGGCATTCTTCATCATGATCGTGATGATGCTCGTGCTCGTGCTCATGGCAATGGCACTCTTCATCATGATCGTGATGGTGCTCATGCTCGTGCTCATGGTCATGGCAGCAGCACTCTTCATCGTGGTCATGATGATGTGCGTGTGCGTTGGCTTCTTCCGCCAGCTTGCGCAGCTCTGCCACAAAGTCGTCACGGCTTTCCATTGCGGACACGATCTGTGCACCGTCCAGAGAATCCCAGGGGGTGGTGATGATGGTAGCGTCCGGGTTCTTAGCCTTAATCATCTCCACAGCCTTTGCCACCTTATCCTCAGCGATGGACTGGGTGCGGCTCAGGATGATGCAGCTTGCGTGGCTGATCTGGTCATCATAGAACTCACCGAAGTTCTTCATATACATCTTGACCTTGCCAGCGTCTGCCACGGTAACAAAGCTGTTCAGCTGCAGAGGCAGCTCGTCAGCCACAGCCTCTACGGCACGGGTGACATCGCTCAGCTTGCCAACGCCCGAAGGCTCGATCAGCACGCGGTCCGGGTGATACTCCTCAATCACCTTTTTCAGAGCCTCGCGGAAGTCACCCACCAGGCTGCAGCAGATGCAGCCGGAGTTCAGCTCATTGATCTGCACGCCTGCTTCCTTCAAAAAACCGCCGTCGATGCCGATTTCGCCGAATTCATTTTCAATCAGAACAATCTGCTGGCCTGCGAATGCTTCGCGGATCAGCTTCTTGATCAGCGTAGTCTTACCTGCGCCGAGAAAACCGGAAAAAATATCAATTTTAGTCATATCTTTCAGCCTTTCTGTTTTCTTTGCTGTTGTATTGTTTGTCCCAAGCTGCAAATTGCAGCCCTAACATAAAATTATAGCACAGTTTGCCGTTCTTTTGCCAGCGTTTCGCGCAGTTTTCCTGCTAAGAAGAGTATAACCGGGTTTTATCATAAAATAAAAAACATTCTGTAACTTTTTCTTGGTTTCTGTGCGTTTGCAATCCCCCGCCGGGGGTGCTAAAATAAACTGTAATATTGTACCCGTTGGGCACAATTCCCAAATTCTGTATTTTGATTCAAAACATTATAAAGGAGCGTTTTATATGAAGACTGTTTCCGAACGTTTGGCTGACCTGCGTGCCGCCATGGCTCAGGCCGGCTGCGATGCTTACATCATGCCCAGCAGCGACCCCCACTCCAGCGAGTATGCGCCTGCACACTACACCGCATGGGAATATTTCTCCGGTTTTTCCTGCGAGAACTCCAATCTGGTCGTTACCGCAGACGAAGCTGCTATGTGGGTTGACGGCCGTTTCTTTGGCGCAGCAGACGCAGCGCTGGCTGGCACCGGCATTGCTTCCATGCACATGGGCGTCAAGGGTGTGCCCACTGTGAACGAATGGCTGGCTGAAAAGCTGTCCGCCGGCAAGGTTCTGGGCTACGCTGCTGAGACTATGCCTGTGGCACAGTGCCGCGCACTGGCTGCTGTTTGCGAAAAGGCAGGCGCTGTTCTGTCCGATCTGCCTTTGGTAGACCAGGCCTGGACCGAAGACCGTCCTGCACTGCCCACTAGCCCTGCATGGATTTTGAACACCGCTTATGCAGGCAAAGCTCCTGCTGAAAAGCTGGCTCAGCTGCGCGCTGCTGTGGTCGAAAAGGGCTGCACCGCCATTCTGGTAACCAAGCTGGACAGCTTGGCATGGCTGTTGAACCTGCGCGCTGCGGACGTGGATAACACTCCCTACGCACTGGCATTCTGCTATGTAGACCAGAACAATGCTGTGCTGTTCACCGATACCAGCCGCCTGTCCCCCGACGCTATGGCACAGCTGGCACAGGCTGGCGTCAAGGTTGACGCTTACATGGGTATGCCTGCTTACCTGGCAGCCGGCACCACCGCACAGACCGTCCTGGTAGACCCTGCCAGCCTGAATGCTGCGCTGGATAACGCACTGCGCGGCAACGCAGCTTATACCGTGGTCGAAGGTGCAGACCCCATCGCTCTGATGAAGGCTGTCAAGAACCAGACCGAGCTGGACTGCACCCGCGCTGCTCACCTGGTAGACGGTGCTGCTATGGTCCGTTCTCAGATGGAAATGGAGCAGCGCCTGGCTGCCGGCGAGACCCTGCG
>JAHHRK010000002.1 GCA_020025795.1 Faecalibacterium sp.
CAAGAAGTGGGCTATGGAGAACGGCAAGAAGTACTTCTCCGTTGCTTCCGGCGGTGGCACGGGCCGTACCCTGCACCCCGATAACGTTGCAGCTGGCCCCGCTTCTTACGGCATGACCGATACCATGGGCCGTATGCACGGTGACGCTCAGTTTGCAGGTTCTTCTTCTGTTCCTGCTCACGTTGAGATGATGGGTCTGATCGGCGCTGGCAACAACCCGATGGTCGGTATGACCGTCGCTTGCGCTGTTGCAGCTTCTCAGGCTGAATAATATCGCTTGACTTTTAAGGTCCGCTGTGTTCGCATGGCGGACCTTTTTTGTATGTAAAAATGGACACAACTTCGCTATTTTCCACATGGAAGTGCGATTTGGTTGAAAACCACGGTGCTGCGATGATTTCGATAGATAAGACTGTGCAGTATACTACGCCCAAAGCTTTTGCCCAAGCTGTTTGAACGGAACCGCCATACAGCCACGCAGGCGAAAAGAGAACAAAAAGAAATCAAAAAGCTCCCGCTGCAGCGCGTAAGCGTCACAGCGGGAGCTTTATATGTTGTTATAAGATTGCGAAGAAATTAGTTGTTCAGCAGCTCTTTGACAGAAGCCACAGTGCCGGACAGATTCTGAATCTCGGAAGGAACGATGATCTTCGTAGCCTTGCCGTCAGCAACCTTACCCAGAGCCTCCAGGCTGCGCAGTGCGATAACCTTCTGAGTGGGATCGGCTTCGTTCAGCAGACGGATTGCATCTGCCTCTGCACGCTGGACAGCCAGGATAGCTTCTGCTTCGCCCTGTGCCTCCAGAATACGCTGCTGCTTGACAGCTTCGCCGCGCAGGATAGCGGACTGCTTTTCACCTTCAGCAGCGGTAATGGCTGCCTGCTTTTCGCCTTCAGCAGTCAGGATGGTAGCACGCTTTTCGCGCTCTGCCTTCATCTGCTTTTCCATGGCGTCCTGAATCTCACGCGGGGGAATAATGTTCTTAACTTCCACGCGATTGACCTTGATGCCCCACTTGTCAGTGGCCTGGTCCAGAATAGCGGTGATCTTGCTGTTAATGGTATCGCGGCTGGTCAAGGTGTGGTCCAGTTCCAGCTCGCCGATGATGTTACGCAGTGTGGTTGCAGACAGGCTCTCGATAGCGGAAATGGGGTTGTTTACGCCGTAGGTGTACAGCGTAGCGTCCATGACCTGGAAGAACACGACAGTGTCGATCTGCATGGTGACGTTATCACGGGTGATAACCGGCTGAGGGGGGAAGTCGGCAACCTGCTCTTTCAGGCTGACGCGCTTTGCCACATGTTCAATGAACGGAACCTTGACATGGAAACCAGCCTCCAGCGTTTTGGAGTACTTGCCCAGGCGCTCAATGACATATGCATTGGCTTGCGGTACGATGATAAAGTTTCGCACGAGGATGATTAGAGCGATGATTCCAATAACAATCCAAACCATAAGTAAATCTCCTTTTTATCATTAGTGTTTTCCACATTGCGGACTGATTCAGTGGGATGCATCGGTGATATACGGTTCCACAATCAGAACAGTGCTTTCCAATGCAACTACACGGCAAAGGGTGTCGGGCTGCAAGGTAACATTATCGTGTACCTGTGCGGCCCAGTCAACGCCATCCAAGCGGATACGGCCCGGCTGCGAAGGTGTGATTTGCTCCAAAACCTGCGCGATACGGCCAATGTTGCGGTCGCCGTTGGTGGGAGTGAATGGATGGTCTTTCCATTTCCGAACCAATGGCTTGGTGGCAAGCAGCGCCACAAAGCTGACCAGAACAAAAGTGGAAGCCTGTACCAGCGGTGAGCCGCCGAGCTGGCTGGCAACCAAAGCGCCCAACGCACCTACTGCAAACCAGATCGTGGTCAAGTTCCAGCTGCAACCTTCAATGATCAGCAAGAAGACGGCCAGCGCTAACCAGAAAAAGGTGCCTTCGCGAAATAGAAAATCCATACAAACCCTCCTTTGCACATTCTATGCAGAATGTGTTGTTTTCATCAGAATAGACGTTCTCATGAAAGAAGTCAAGTGGTTTTTTCGAGATTTTTCGCGATTTGTACATTAGCGGTAATCGTAGTAGCTGTGGTTGGCATTATGCCCATGCTCTCGCACAGTAAGCGTGAAGCCGTACGGGTTCACCTGGGTACTTTTATCGTCGATGTCCTCTACCAGCAGATGCGGACCGCGATTAAAAATTGCATCCAAAATTTCGGTGGGGCCGCTGCGGGTAAAGTGCAGCAAATCACCTTCGGCTTTGACCAGTTGGAAACTGCCGTCCGGCAGGGCATCGCACGTTTCACGCAGGGCGTTCAGCTGATCGATGACGGTGAGCAGAAGCTCCAGCGAGGGGCGGTCGGGGTACAGACGGTACAGCTTGCTGTCTGTGATGGTGTTTTTAGGGAATACAAGTGTTGAACCGCCAGGCAACATTCCGGCGAGTGCATAGGTGAAATGGACCATACGAAACAAGGTGCTTTCGTCCAGGTCGGCTGCGTTGGAAAGCACGATCTGTAAATCAGCATCGGTAGGAGATGAAATGTGAGAAATGATGGGATCGCCTGCAAAAGCAGTGGCGGCATCTGTGCCGCAGGCATAAGACAAAGCGGCATCCCAAAGATTTTTTCGGGACATGAAAAAGCCCTCTTTCTGTGAAATATATTACTAGTTCATTGTAACATACAAATGTTTTGGAAGAAACAGCAGGCAGGAAAAAAGAATTATATTTGCATAAAATTTAACAATTTGGGAGAGAGCTGTGGAAAGATACAGCTTTGATGCAACGTATCGTGGGTGAATAAGCTTGCATACAAAAAGCCCCGGCACCTTTTCAGGATGCCGGGGCTTTTTTAGAAATTATTTTACAACAGGTGCATTCCAGATGTCGCGTGCATAGTCCAGAACGCTGCGGTCAGCGCTGAAGATGCCGCTGTTGGCAATGTTCATCAGGCTCATGCGGTTCCAGGTTTCACGATCCTGGTACAGGCGGCGCAGGTCGGCCTGTGCACGGCGGTAATCCTTGAAGTCTGCCAGAACCATATACGGGTCCTTGGTGCGCAGATTCTGGGTCACCTCCTGGAAGCTTTCGCCATTCCAGCCGCGCTCCAGGAAGTTCAGGGCGCTGGCGGTAACGTCATCGCCAGAGATGAAAGCGTTGGGATGATAGCCCAGTTCCTTCATGCGGTTGACCTCAGGCGTGTGCATACCGAAGATGATTTCGTTTTCAATGCCGGCAGCTTCTGCGATTTCCACGTTAGCACCGTCCAGTGTGCCCAGCGTGATTGCGCCGTTCAGCATGAACTTCATGTTGCCGGTACCGGAAGCCTCGGTGCCAGCCAGAGAAATCTGCTCGGAGACTTCCGATGCAGGCATCAGGCGTTCGGACAGGGAAACGCAATACTCTTCCAGGTAGACAATGCGCAGCTTTTCGCGAACGACGGGGTCATTGTCGATCAGCTGGCCCAGCTTGCAGATCATGCGGATCATCTGCTTGGCCATATAGTAACCGGGAGCAGCCTTTGCACCGAAAATATAGGTCTTGGGAACAAAATCTGCGTTGGGGTTTTCCTTCAGATACAGGTACTCAGATGCGATGTTCAGTGCGTTCAAATGCTGACGCTTGTACTCGTGCATACGCTTGACCTGCACATCGAACACAGAGTTGGGATCGATGATCTGGCCGGTAGACTTAGCCAGATAGTCGGCAAAGTTTTTCTTGTTCTGCAGCTTGACATCTTCCAGCTTTTGCAGGACCTGCTTGTCGTTTGCAAACTTTTCAAACTTCTTCAGTTCGCTTGCATCCTTCTTGTAGCCGGTGCCGATGGTCTCATTCAGCAGATTGCACAGGCCCTGGTTGGAAGCCAGCAACCAGCGGCGGTAAGCGATGCCGTTGGTCACGTTCTTAAAGGCTTCGGGTTTGAACAGGTAGTAATCGTGGAAAACGCTGTCCTTGATGATCTCGCTGTGCAGCTTGGAAACACCATTGATGCTGTGAGCGGTGTAAGCACAGATGTTTGCCATGCGAACCTGATTGTCGCCAATCGGTGCCATATAGTCAATCTTACCCCAGTCGCCGGGGAAAGCATGATTCAGCTCGGCACGGCAGCGGTTATCCAGCTCTTTGACGATCTGGTAGATACGGGGCAGAGTCATCTTGAAGATGTCCACATTCCACTTTTCCAGAGCTTCGGCCATAACGGTGTGGTTAGTGTAAGCAAAGACACGCTGGCAGATGGAGAAGCTCTTGTCCCAATCGTAGCCGCACTCGTCCAGCAGAATACGCATCATTTCAGGAATAGCCAGGGTGGGGTGGGTATCATTCAGCTGAATGGCCACCTTATCGGGCAGATTGTCCAGCGTTTCGTAGTTGGACAGATGATCGTGGACAATATCGCCGATTGCAGCAGCAGACAGAAAATACTGCTGGCGCAGACGCAGGATTTTGCCCTCTACGTGGTTGTCGTTAGGATACAGGATCTTGGAAATCAGCTCGGCGGAAGCATTCTTGTTCATGGCGTTGCTGTATTCGCCGGCGTTGAAGCTGTTCATATCGAAGTCAGGTGCTTTTGCCTGCCACAGGCGCAGCTTTGCGACACCCTGACCGTCATAGCCCTGCACATACATATCGCTGGGCACAGCCAGAACACGGTTGTAGTTCACATGCTGCACATTGTGGAAGCTGCCTTCCCAGCTTTCGTGGATCTCACCGTCGAAGCGAACTTCGATTGCCTGGTCCGGATGGCTCTTGAGCCATACCTGGCCGCCGGGCAGCCAGTTGTCAGCACGCTCCTGCTGCCAGCCATCAATCAGTTTCTGCTTGAAGATGCCGTACTCGTAAAGAATGGAGTGACCGGTACCGCAAATACCGGTGGTAGCCATACCGTCCAGATAGCAGGCAGCCAGACGGCCCAAGCCGCCGTTGCCCAGACCTGCATCGGGCTCTTCTTCATAAATGCTTTCCAGACGAATGTCGGCATCTGCCAGAACAGCTTCGGCAACCTCGTTCAGACCCAGGCTGTACAGGCTGGTTTTCAGGCTGCGGCCCATCAGAAATTCCATGCACAGGTAGTATACCTGCTTGGAACCGCTGCCGATGGCACGGGACTGGAATTTCTTGTGATTATCACTCATCTGGCGGCGGCAGATGAGTGCCAGGGTACGATAAATCTGCTGAGTGGAAGCCACAGACAGATCCACGCCGTATTCACTGGTCAGCTTGCTTTGCAGCAGCTTAGCGAATTCATTCTTAGTCATAAAACTACTCCTCACAGAGATGATTGTGTGAAAAAGGCGGGACGCTTATTCACGCTCGTCTTTAGTGATACGATATTACTATTATAATAGGTAGTACGTTATTTTTCAAGAAATAACTGAATCACCTGAAAAAGGGAGGGGGAAAAGCCAACATTTCTAAAAATAGGGGCTTTTTCTTCGCACAGAAGTATATTATAATAAGATAAGTTGCAATGTTAAATGGAGTAACTTGCCGCCCCGGCGGCATCCAAAATAGATCCGGCATTTTAGGTCGGGGAAGTGAGGCAGCTTATATGGTAAACAGAACACGTGTTTTTATTGCTGGTGCGCCTTATGTGATTGCTACCAGTGATCCGGAGGAATATGTGGAACAGCTGGCCGCGGAACTGGATGAAAGTATTCATGAAGCAATGGCAGCAAACCCTAGTGTTTCAGTAACCAAGGCGGCAGTATTCTGTGCACTGGATTATCTGGACCGCAGCAAAAAAAGCACAGGAAACGCGGATAATATGCGCAGCCAGATCACAGAATATCTGGCAGATGCCGCCAAGGCAAAGATGGAAGCAGACGAAGCACGGCGCGAGGTCGAGCAGCTGAAACGCCAGGTGCAGGAGCTGAAAGAAAAGAATGCCAGCCGGTGAAACTCACCGGCTTTTTATGTGAGGAGACGAGAATGTCAAAAATTGAAATTTTAGCGCCGGTTGGCAATCAGGAAATGCTGACAGCTGCTGTTTTCAGCGGCGCAGATGCGGTATATCTGGGCTTTGACGGCCTGAACGCACGCAGCGGTGCCGGCAATTTTAATGCCGAAACCCTGAAGCAGGCGGTGGCTTTTTGCCACGGACGTGGGGTAAAGGTCCATGTTGCGATCAATACCACGTTGTATGGTCGTGAGCTGACCAATGCAGTGGACGCTGTGCGTGCTGTGGCGGAGGCTGGTGCCGATGCGGTCATCTGCCAGGATTTGGCGGTTGCTGCTTTGTGCCGGGATATTGCGCCGGAGCTGCCGCGCCACGGTTCGACCCAGATGAGCGTGCATACGCTGGAAGGCGCACGCCAGCTGAAAGAGATGGGCTTTGAGCGTGTGGTACTGTCCCGCGAATTGAGTATGCCCGAAATTGAACATATTACTAAGCAGTGCGGCATTGAAACAGAAGTATTTATCCATGGCGCGCTGTGCATGAGCATGAGCGGTCAGTGCTATATGTCTGCCTTTTTGGGCGGACGCAGTGGCAACCGCGGCAGCTGTGCCGGTCCTTGCCGACTGCCCTTTGATGCAAACCCTATTCCGGAAGGCATGCCGGGAAAGGCATATCACCTGTCACTGAAAGATAACTCGGCCATTGACCGACTGGACCAGTTGCAGGCACTGGGCGTAGCAAGCGCCAAAATCGAAGGCAGACTGCGTACGCCGGAATATGTGGCAGCAGCCGTTAATGCCTGCCTGGCAGGCCGTGAAGGCATGGCCTATGACAGAGAACTGCTGGAAAAGGCTTTCAGCCGTGCCGGCTTTACCAGCGGTTGGCTGGACGGAAAGATCAATGGCAGTATGTTTGGCACGCGCAGCGATTTGCAGGCCGCAGAAACCAAAAAGACGCTGCCTGCCCTGCGTGAATTGTTCCGCCGCGAACGGCAGCGCGTGCCGGTTACGATGCGGCTGGAAGTGGAAGAATTCGGTGCAAAACTGAGTGTGACCGATGCGGACGGCAACAAGGCGATTGCCTACGGCGACGCGGAACCGCAGCCGGCACAGAATGATCCTACCGCAGCACTGCGCCGCAGCCTGGAAAAATGCGGCGGCACGCCTTTCCTTGCAGAAAACGTGGAAATCACCATGGAGGAAGGCCCTTGGTATTTGCCGGGCAGCGCTGTGAACGAAATGCGCCGTCAGGCACTGGAAAATCTGCTGAAAAAGCGTGAAGTGCTTCGTCCGTGGCCGGTGAAAGAATATGCACTGCCGGAAATGGCAATGCGTCAGGACCTGCCCAAGCGTGGATTGAAGGCTCGCTTTGCTACCTGGGAACAGGTGCCGGAACAGGCACTGAACGGCGCGGAGCAGCTGATTTTGCCCATCGCACAGGCAGAGAAAGTTCCGGAACAGTGGCGAGCCAAGACCATTCTGGAATTGCCGCGCGCCATGTTCGGCAAACTGGAAGAAGATACGGCGCGGCGAATTGCAGCGACCAAGACCATGGGTTTTGCTGGATATGAAGCCAACAATATTGCACATATCCGTCTGGCGGCAGGTTTGCCTTTGTGGGGCGGTTTGGGCCTGAATGTGACCAATCCGCTGGCAGCACAGGAATATGCAGATTTGGGCCTGTCCCATCTGCTGATTCTTCCGGAAGTGAAAGATACAGATATGTTGAACATTGCACCGAAGAAGAACGGCTACAAGGTGCCCACCGGCGTGATCGTGTATGGCCATTTGCCTCTGATGCTGACCCGTGCCTGCCCGCTGCAGAATGTGACGGACTGCGCACACTGCGACGGCAGCGGTACGCTGACTGACCGTAAGGCCAGAAAGTTTACGGTGCGGTGCGGCCTGGGTGTGCGTACGATTTACAACCCGGTTGCCCTATACATGGGTGATAAGCCGGATGCACTGGCTGTGGATTACGGTGTGGCTTACTTTACGCAGGAAACGGCTGAGCGTGCTGCGCAGGTTCTTGCGATGCTGAAAACGAAAGCACCGTTCGATGATGAATTTACCCGTGGCCTGTACTTCAAAGGCACGATGTAAAGCAAAAAATAATGTAAAGTTTTGTATAATGAATGGAGAAGTATCCAATATGGAAAATATTACTGTAAAATATAAAGCACTGGACCCCCGTGCACAAGCTCCGGCTTACGCAACCAGCGGTGCAGCAGCAGCTGATCTGCATGCAGTTCTGGACGAGCCGATGACCGTGCAGCCCATGGAACGTGTGCTGGTGCCTACCGGCCTGGCGATTGAGCTGCCTGGCCCTCAGGCTGTGGCATTGGTCTATGCGCGCAGCGGCTTGTCGATCAAGCATGGTCTGTGTATGGCAAACGGTGTAGGCGTTATCGACAGCGATTACCGCGGAGAGCTGAAAGTGCCCATGATCAATCTGGGCAAGGAAGCATATACCATTCAGCCGGGCGAGCGTGTGGCACAGCTGTGCATTGCACCGGTATTTACGGCAGCGTTTGTTCCGGCAGAACAGTTGGGCGATACCGATCGCGGTGCCGGTGGATTTGGCTCTACGGGAAAGGCTTAAATTGAAGAATTGAATTAGTGCAGAAAGGACAAGGTATGAAACTGAGCAGGTTTTTCTGGTGTGTATTCTGGATGTTGACAGGCATTTTGATTGGCACGATTTTGGGAAAGCTGTGTGGTCAGTTTTCATTCTTGCAATGGCTGACCGTGGGACAGGATATTTCCTTTTCACCGGCGGCAGATCTGGCAATTTTACAATTTCATATGGACCTGCACTTTACATTGAATCTGGCACAGGTTGTGGGTATTCTGACCGGTGTTCTGTGCTATCACAAGTTTGAGTTTTAAGAAAGGAAGCACCTCATGGCAATTATTTTGGCATCAGCAAGCCCGCGGCGGCGCGAACTGATGAATTTAATTACACCGGATTATCAGGTGGAGCCCAGCGCACTGGACGAAAGCAAAATTAAGGCAGAAACGCCGGCGCTTCTGGCCAAGGCACTGGCTGCGGCCAAGTGCAATGATATTGCAAGCCGCCACCCGGCGGACGTCGTGATTGGCTGCGACACGGTGGTGGACTGCAGCGGCGAAGTATTTGGCAAGCCCAAAGACCGCACGGATGCGGTACGGATGCTGCAGGCACTTTCCGGGCGAACCCATGCGGTGCATACCGGCGTATGTATCCGCAACGGGGAGACTGTGAACAACTTTGTAGTGACTAGCGAGGTCGTGTTTTTTCCACTGAGTGAAGCGGAAATTGCGTTCTATGCAGACACCAAAGAACCGTATGATAAGGCGGGTGCATATGCCATTCAGGGCCGCGCTGCATTGTGGCTGGATAAAATCGACGGAGATTACTACAATATTATGGGCTTCCCGGTTAGCCGTGTGGCAGCGGCCTTGCGAGAAATGTGCGTATTTTGATAAAAAAACCGTGAAAATTGTTGCCGCTGACTTGTGTTTGACGGCAAGTACCGTTATAATATACTTGATTTTTTATGGACATTCGATTCCATTTACAAAAAAATAATTAAACTGCATATATTTTGTGCGGGAACAGATATTAAGGAGCAGAGCAAATGGGTTACTTCAATTTTTCCAAAGACATTGGTATCGATCTGGGTACCGCAAACACCCTGGTATATATGAAGGGCAAAGGCATTATCATGAGTGAGCCTTCTGTTGTTGCGGTAGATACCCGTGATGTGAACGCAAATGGCGAAGTCGGCGTTCGCTGTGTTGGTGCAGAGGCAAAGGCTGTAATCGGCCGTACCCCCGGCAGCATCGTGGCTGTGCGCCCCCTGAAGGACGGCGTTATCGCTGACTTTGATATCACCGCTAATATGCTGAAGCAGTTTATGCAGAAGGCTTGCGGCAAGAGCATGTTCGTCAAGCCTCGTGTGGTTATCTGCATTCCTTCCGGCGTTACGGAAGTGGAACGTCGTGCTGTTAAGGAAGCTGCCATGAAGGCCGGCGCACGTCAGGTTTCTGTTATTGAAGAGCCCATGGCTGCTGCAATTGGTGCAGGCCTGCCCATCAGCGAGCCTACCGGCTGCATGATCGTAGATATCGGCGGTGGTACGGCAGAAATCGCTGTGATTTCTCTGGGCGGCATTGTTGCAGCACGCAGCGTCCGTATGGCAGGCGATATGTTCGACCAGGCTATCATTGCTTTCATCAAGCGTAAGTATAACCTGCTGATTGGTGAGCGTACCGCAGAAGATATCAAGGTTGAGATCGGCTCCGCATTCCCTCTGGAAGAGGAAATGAGCATGGAAATCAAGGGTCGCAACCTGGTGGACGGTCTGCCCAAGAACATCGTTGTACACAGCGAAGAAGTGCGCGAGTCCCTGACTGAGTGCCTGGAGAAAATCACCGAGGCAATCAAGGAGACGCTGGAGCGCACCCCGCCTGAACTGAGCGCCGACATCATCGACCGCGGCATTACCCTGTCCGGCGGCGGTGCAATGCTGCGCGGCCTGGATAAGCTGATTGAAAGCGAAACCGGCATTGATGTGCACGTGGCAGAAAATCCCCTGGATTGTGTTGCAATGGGTGCAGGCGCTGTGCTGGATAACGTGGATGTTCTGCGTGACGTTCTGGACGACACCTCGATGCATCTGTAAGACTTCGAGCGGGCGCCACAGGCTGCCCGCTTTTCTGTTATCATAAAGGAAAGGAGTCAGCGCAAGGATGCGGGATTTCTTTGAATCAAAAAAATTTAAAATCCTGTTGGGCGTAACGATCTTTTTGGCTGGCATCATGGCTTACGCTGGCGCAAACGACCGCCTGACTGCAGCCCCACAGGAAATCTTGGGTGTTGCATTGTATCCGTTCCAGTGGGTATCTTCGCATATCAGCGAAGGTTTGGGCCAGACTTGGGAGAAGTACGTTAGTTTTGACGAAGTGCAGCAGGAGAATGAAACGCTCCGCCAGGAGAATAAACAGCTGCGCGATAAACTGGTGGCTTACGACCGCATGGAAGCAGAGCTGCGTGCCTATAAAGAACTGGATAAAATTCAAGAACAGAATCCGGAAAATACCTATGCGTCTGCATTTATCATCGGCCGGGACACGATGGATGTGTTTGGTGGATTTACAGTTGATGTGGGCACAACGAGCGGAATCCATAAAGGCAGCGTAGTTGTCAGTGATGATGGCTATTTGGTAGGTATTGTGCGCGAGGCAAATCTGACCAGCTGTAAGGTTATGACGGTTTTGCATCCCAGCTTTGCAGCTGCTGCAGCTATTTCCCGCACAAGGGACAATGGTATTCTGGCGGGCAGCGCCGATTATGCAGCGGACGGCCTTTGCGTGATGACCAACCTGCCTCGCCATACCGAGGCTGAAGTGGAAGATCAGGTAATCACCACAGGCTTGGGCGAAGTGTTCCCAGAGGATGTGCTGGTGGGTACGGTGAGCGAGATCCTGCCGGAATCCGGCGGCAAATCGCTGCAGGCTGTGATTAAACCGGGCGCGGATATCCAATCGCTGACTCATGTGTTTGTACTGACAAATGACTGATAAAAGGCCGCCTTGCCGGCGGCCTTTTTGTTTTTTCAAAACCGGAAGAAGGGCGTGTTGATATGGAATCTCAAAATAAGCGAAACGGAATTCTGATAGCGCGCTGGGGACTATATACGCTGGTGCTTCTGGTGGCGGCTGCATTGCAGTCTACGCCGGGATTTTTGCGTGTAGGTTCGTGTAAGGCTTTTCTGATCCTGGGCGTGTGCATTGCAGTCAGCGTGCAGGAAGATGAATTCTCCGGTGCGCTGTTTGGCGCTGTGGGTGGTATGCTGTGGGATTTTACAGCAGGACGAACCATAGGCTTTTTTGCCATTGTAATGTTGTTTATCTGCTTTTTCTGTTCCGTATTGGTACAGTTGTATCTGAAAAAAGCGTACATCAACATTTTCCTGCTGAATGTTGTGGCAGGAATTGTAGTAACTGGCATGGACTTCTTGTTTGATTACTGGATGCGTGGATATCCGGAGCCCATGCGTGTATATACAACCATCATTCTGCCGGAGGTGGTGGTGTCAGCATTGCTGGCGCTGTTGAGCGTGCGGCTAATCCACAGCATTGCCAGCTGGCTGTCTTTGCCTTGAAAGAAAGGAACGCACTATGAGTGATGAAAAGAAAACAACACAACATCGTGTGACATTCCTGGTTTGCGTTTCGTTTGTCATTATGGGGTTATACCTGTTGCGCATGGTATACCTGCAAATCATCAACGGAGAAAAATTCCTGGGAATGGCATCCAATACGACGGATTACGAATTCTCAATTACTGCGGCACGCGGTGACATTGTGGATCGGGAAGGTCGTGCCATTGCCACCAACACTACCTGCTACAATCTGTTGGTGAATCAGCTGCTGTTAGGCGAAAACGATGTGAACAAGGTCTTGCAGGATTTGATCACGATTTTGCAGGAAAGCCAGGAGGACTGGAATGACCAGCTGCTGATTGGAATGCCGGATGAAAATGGTCATTATGAATTTACTGCAGCAGCAAATGATGAGCGGGCACAAAAGCGTTTGGCAGAAGTAAAGGACAATCTGAAGGTACAGCAGTATGCCACCGCAGATAACGTGATGAACGCCATTGTGGAAAAGTTTGCGCTGCAGGAATATGATGCCACATGGCAGCGTTTGCTGGGTGGTGTGCGCTACCAGATGTACAGCGAAGGATTTTCCAATCGAAATCGCTTTACACTGGCAGAGGATATCTCGGACGAAACCATGGCAATCGTACGGGAAAACAGCCTGAATATCCCCGGCGCGGAAATCGAGGAAACTACGGTTCGCGTCTATCCGGACGGCACGCTGATGCCCCATTTGGTGGGCTCGATAGGCAAGATTATGGCAGAGGACTGGAAAAAGGTCGATAAGAATGGCAATGAAACCAAACCTTTGCAGGATCTGGGGTATGCCATGAACGACCTGATCGGCCAGTCTGGACTGGAAAGCGTCTTTGAGCTGGATCTGCGCGGCAAGGACGGCAGAAAAACCGTTACCGTGGACAGCAGTGGTACAATTGTTGGTTCTACCGTGACAAAAGAGCCGGAACCGGGATTAACGGTGCGGACCACCATTAATCAGGATTTCCAGAAGGCAACGTATCAGGCGCTGGAAAAAACCATCCTGAACTTGCAGCAAAACGGAGGCCAGGGGTCTGGTGCCGAAGCAAATGCAGGCTCTGCTGTGGTAATTGATGTAAAAACAGGTGCCGTCTTGGCGATGGCCAATTATCCCAGTTTTGATTTGAATTTGTACCAGAGTAACTACGACCAGTATATGGCAGACCCGGCTTTGCCACTGTACAACCGAGCCATGATGGGATTGTATACGCCTGGTTCCATTTTTAAGCCTGCGGTTGCCACGGCCGGCCTGTTGTCCGGTACGATTGGCCTGAATGAAAAAGTGCCCTGCTATGGACGTTACGAGTATTTTGACGACTATAAGCCGCGCTGTACCAGTGTGAAGCATCGAGGCCCGACGGATTTGTTCACGGCAATTCAGCGAAGCTGCAACGTGTTCTTTTACGATGTGGGTCGCCGTACGACCAGTGATGTGTATAATGAATATGCAAAACGGTTGGGCATGGGTATTCACACCGGCCTGGAAACAGAAGCTACGGTGGGACGCGGCTTGACGGAATATACAGGCCGACTGACCACAAAAGCAGATAGCAACTATACCAACTCTCTGGAAATTCAGGCCGCTATCGGTCAGGGCAACACCGTAATCACACCGGTACAGATGGCAACCTATGCTGCTACACTGGCAAGCCATGGTACACGCTACAAAGTGCACATGGTGGATGCACTTTTGGATTCCAACACAGGCGAAGTTGTGAAACAATTTGAACCGGTAGTAGAAGATCAGCTGGAAGATAATATGGGAGCATTTGATGCAATCGAACACGGCATGGTCGGCGCAGCACAGGCCAACAGTGTGTTGGGCAACTATCCGTATACCATTGCCAGCAAGACTGGTTCGCCCCAACGGTCAGAATCCTATATCAACCGCGCAGGTGTGCGTAAGTATTTCACAAACAGTAACATGATCGCCTACGGTCCCGTGGAAGATCCTCAGATTGCAGTGGCGGTTGTCATTGAGTACGGTGGCGGCGGTGCAAAGGCTGCTCCGGTGATTGCTGACATTTTTGATGCATATTTCTTTGCTCAGTCCGGTGCGGAACAGGAGACGCCTGCCGAACCGATTCCCGATGCGGAAGCAGAAGCTGCAGCAGCGGAATAATATGGAAAATGTTGTCATAAAAGCAAGAGTGTGATATTATAATACAGTTACGCATAAAAAATGAAACGGAGGATGCACACGAAGATGAAAACGATCATGGTGGCATCCGGCAAGGGTGGAACCGGAAAAAGTACGGTTTCTGTATTACTGGGAGCACGGCTTGCGGCACATGGAAAAAAGGTGCTGCTGATTGAGCTGGACTCCGGTCTGCGCAGTGTGGACATCATATCGGGCGTATACGGCAAGACAGTGTATGATATCGAGGATGTGCTATGCGGACGATGCCACGGCGAAAAAGCCGTGGTGGAAAGCCCGCTTTATCCAGGGCTTTCGGTCATTAGTGCACCCTACGAAGGTGGTGCCGTGACCAAAGAAGCACTGCAAAAGCTGTGCCTTGCAATGGAACCGTTTTTTGATATTATCATGCTGGACACAGCTGCTGGCATGGGGGCGCCGTTTCAGGCTGCAAAAGCCTGCGCAACGCAGGCACTGCTTGTGCTGACGCCGGACCCTGTGGCACTGCGAGATGGCCGCATCGTATCGGATGCGCTGTTTAGCAGCGATATGCCGGAGATTCGTCTGATTGTAAATCGTGTTGCACATAAGACGTTTCAGCAGGGAGCGGTACGCGATATCGATGAATGTATTGATACTGTGTGTGCACAGCTGATTGGAATACTGCCGGAAAGCCCGGAGCTGCAAATTGCAGCAGCAAAAGGAACTGCACTGCCTGCAGATTGTTTAGCATTTACGGCGGTAGATAATATCGCACGCCGTTTGGAAGGTGAAAGAATCACCTTGGCCGTACTGTAAAACGTTACGGAATAGTAATGGGAGGAATTTTCTATGACGATTGCATTGATTGCAAGCGATTCCAAAAAAGAACTGCTGGCTCGTTTCTGCATGGCATACTGCCGTGTTCTGGGTCGGCATGAGCTGATCGCAACCGGTACTACCGGCAAAATGGTGGAAGATATTGCCGGTCTGCCGGTGAAACGTTTTATGTCCGGCACCCATGGCGGCGACCAGCAGATCGCATCACGCATTGCCTGCAATGAAATTGATATGCTGCTGTTTTTCCGTGACCCCAACAACACCAACACCAATGAAGTGAATGCAATGAATCTGCTGCGCCTGTGTGATGTACACAACATTCCTGTCGGTACCAATATTGCTACGGCAGAAGTGCTGATTCACGGCTTGGAACGCGGCGATCTGGACTGGCGCGAAATTGTCCACGCAAAATAAATGCAAAAGCAAAGGCAGGGCTTTGGGCCCTGCCTTTTTTATTGAAAGTAGCTAGGATCGAGCCGCGGAAAAGGAAAAGACACAGAGAATGGGTTAAATAGGTGGATGTTTCCCGAAAAAATAGCGGCAGGTTTTCACTTGCAATTTGAGACGATTTATATTATAATAAACAATACCGGACAGCGCCTGCTGCGTGGTTCGGCATACAGATGTGGGGCCTGTGCGATGGGCCGGTCGTGAACCAGGTCAGGTGGGGAACCAAGCAGCCTTAAGCGTCCGTACCGTGCGCCGCAGTCACCCTGCATCTGTATGCCGAGCTCCGCAAGGCGGGGAATGTTCCCCGCGGCCCTGTCCGTTTTTTATTGTAATTTTTACGGGAGGTAAGGCTTATGTATCGCGCTCTTTACCGCAAATGGCGTCCCCAGCGATTTGAGGACGTGGTGGGACAGAAAGCCATTGTGACCGCCCTGAAAAATCAAATCACAGCCGGACGTATTGGCCATGCCTATCTGTTTACCGGCGTGCGAGGAACAGGCAAGACCACTTGCGCGAAGATTTTTGCGAAAGCGGTCAACTGCCTGCACCCGGAAAATGGTGACCCATGCGGCGAATGTGAGGTATGCCGCGGCATCGATAACGGCAGTTTGTTGGACGTGGTGGAAATGGACGCTGCATCCAATAACGGTGTTGACGATATCCGCGACCTGCGCGACGAAACGGCATACACACCCAGCGTTTGCAAGTACAAAGTATACATCATCGATGAGGTGCACATGCTGTCCGTAGCAGCATTTAATGCACTGTTAAAAACGCTGGAAGAACCGCCGGCCCATGTGATTTTTATTTTGGCAACCACCGAAATCCACAAGGTTCCGGCAACAATTTTGTCGCGCTGCCAGCGGTATGATTTCACGCGTATTCGTCCGGAAGATATTGCAGGACGGATTCGACAGGTGGCGGATGCAGAACAGCTGGAGCTGACCGAAGGCGCAGCAAGCTTAATTGCACGTCTGGCAGATGGCGCGCTGCGTGATGCGCTTTCCATCCTGGATACATGTGCCGGTGTAACGCAGACGATTGACGAAGAACTGGTACGCCGTATGGCCGGTGTTACAGACCGCAGCTACCTGTTCCGCCTGTCAGATGCAATTGCCGCCAAAGATGGTGCGGCAGCACTGGCTGAATTGGCAGAGCTGCGCCAGCAGTCGGTCGATATGAAGCGCCTGGCAGATGAACTGGTAGGACACTACCGCAATTTGATGCTGGCAGCTTTGCCGGGGGGAAAAGCACTTTTGAGTGGCATCAGCCCGGAAGAAGAACAGCTTTACTTGACAAAGGCCGGGCAGACTACCCAGGCAGAATCCATCCGTGCCATTCGTGAGATCGGCTCCGCAATGGAAAAGATGACACGCGGCAATAATCAGCGTATCGCACTGGAACTGGCGTTGTTCTCGCTGACGGAAGGTCCGCAGGAAATGCCAGTTATGATGACAGCACAGCCTGTGGGAATTGCACAGCCGGCGGCAACAGCGCAAGCAGCACGACCCTTTGCGTCAGGTCCGGTAGCTCCGTTTGCGGCAGCGCCAGTAGTGCAGGCACCGGTTACCCCGGAACCTGCAAAGACTCCGAATACAGAAGATTTGCCGCCCTGGGAGCAGGACAGCACTCCGGTATCGGCAGAGCCTGAGCAGAAAGAGCCGCAGGCGGAGATCTCCACAGAGGAGACTCCTCCCTGGGAAAATCAGCCTGCTGCACCGCAGGAAATCCCGGAAAGAAAACCTGCCCCGGTGATGGAAGAAAAAGTGCAGCCAGCAGTAGAAAAGCCTGCACCGGGCGAGTTCGCTTCTTGGCCGCAGGTTGTAGAACAGCTGCAAAGCCAGGACCCGATGCTGTACCCGTACTTGAAAAACTCCAAGGCGTACTTTGACGGACGCCGCGTTTTGATTGACGGTGGGAGTATGTTCCGAGATTTTATCCGTGCAAACAAGGCAAGCCAGCGTTCCATCAAAAAAGTGATTGCCGCGGTAACCGGTTTGCAGTGCGGCATTGGCCCTTACGAAGCGGAGAAAACCACCGAAAAGAAAGCAAATGCAGAGCAAAGTCTGGAACAGCTGCAACAGCTGGGTCTGGATGTTATTATAAAAAATACAGAAAACAGCCGCCACTAAAGCGGACAGGAAAGGATATACGATTATGAAAGCAAGAATGCCCCAGGGCTACGGCCGTCCCGACATGAACGCACTGATGCGCCAGGCACAGAAGATGCAGAGCGATATGCAGGCAAAGCAGGCAGAGCTGGAAGCTACCGAATACACCGGCAGCGCTTCTGGTGAGCTGGTCACTGTGACCATGAACGGCAAGCACGAAGTTTCCTCTATCAAAATTAAGCCGGAGGCTGTGGACCCGGACGATATCGAAATGCTGGAAGATCTGGTTGCAGCTGCTGTGAATGCTACCGTTGCCAAGGTGGACGAGGCAGCATCGGATGCTATGGGCAAGCTGACCGGCGGCATGAACCTGGGCCTGTAAGATCGTAAAACAAAGGAGCATAAAAGCATGGGATTTAACGCTGCGCCGCTGGAACGGCTCATCGATGAATTTTCCAAATTCCCCGGGATCGGACGTAAAGGCGCTACCCGTATGGCGTATCAGGTGCTGGGAATGTCCCCGGCAAATGCAGAGCAGCTGGCAGATGCCATTCGTTCTGCCCATTCGAAGCTGCATCGCTGCAAGTATTGCCAGGATTACACCGAAAATGAGGTGTGTGCAATCTGCGCCAGCCCCAAGCGAGACCGCTCTGTTATTTGCGTAGTGGAAAATCCCAGGGACATTGTGGCGTTTGAACGCACCAGAGAATATCATGGCCTGTACCATGTATTGCACGGCCTGATTAGCCCCATGGACGGTGTGAACGCAGAACAGTTGACCATCAAGCCGCTTTTGGCCCGTTTGGGTGATGGCACGGTGAAGGAAGTCATTATGGCGACAAACCCCACCGTTGAGGGCGAAGCAACTGCAATGTATCTGGCACGCCTGATTAAGCCGCTGGGCATCAAGACCAGCCGTTTGGCCTACGGCCTGCCGGTTGGTTCCAGCCTGGAATATGCGGATGAGACTACGCTGTATCGTGCGCTGTCCGGCCGCGACGAGCTGTAAACACATTTCGCTTGCATTCGCAGAGAATTTTGTGATATACTAACTATCCGAACCAAAGCTTTACCGGAAAGGAGAGATACAAATGGCCCCAAGAGGCGACAAACCGGCAACCAAAACGATTGCCACCAACCGAGAAGCACGCCATCTGTATTTCGTCATCGAAACACTGGAAACCGGTATTGAGCTGAAAGGCACAGAGGTAAAAAGCCTGCGTGCCGGTACGGTAACGGTCAAGGACAGCTGGATCGAAATCGAAGACGGCGAGCTGATCGCGCATGGGATTCACATCAGCCCCTATGATCACGGCAATATCTTTAATCAGGATCCGTCTCGTCCACGTCGTCTGCTGGCGCATAAGAACGAGATCCGACACTTGCATCAGGAATGCAAGCTGGAAGGCTATACACTGATACCGCTTTCCCTGTATTTTAAGCAGGGACGCGTAAAGGTACAGCTGGGCCTGTGCAAGGGCAAAAAACTCTATGATAAGCGTGAGGATGCGGCACGGCGCGACGCCAAGCGCAGCATTGATCGCGCAGTCAAATCCAACGGCAGATATTATTGATCCACCCGGTTAGATACCGGTTTTGGATATAGCAAGGGCGTCTTCTTTCCGAAGAGGCCCCCACTATGGGGGCGTAATGGTTTCGACGGGGAGAGTGAGGCTTGAGCAGCGGGTAGCAGTGGGGACCTGCTATAAAAGCCCTAAAAACAATAACTGACAATAATACTCAGTTGATCGCGGCCTGAGTGCCGCCGTCCTGCCCACTCTTGTGTCGTGTGGGGCCAGGGCGTCCTTAGACACAGCACCTGAACGAGCTTAAGCTTTGCGGCTCGGCAGGAACTTATGAAGCTACTGAAGTGCTAGCCTGACGGTCGGCGTGGCACGGAGGGAATGTTGTTGATCGCCTGCACCCGGAGATACTCATACTGATCTCTTTTCGGACATGGGTTCGACTCCCATCGCCTCCACCACAAAAAAGGGCTTGAAACCTAGTGTTTCAGGCCCTTTTCCTTTTCTATACACACACTAATACACACAGTTTATGCTTTTTGCTCGTTCAAAACGGCATCGAAGGCCCGTTCTAGCATTGCAGCCTGCTGTGCATCCTGGCCGTCCATCATGTGGGCGTAGGTGCCCCAGGTATCCATATCTTTACTATGACCTACCAGCTTTTTCACCATTCCTTCCGGCAATGTCTGAGCGACAGAAACAAAGGTGTGCCGCAGCTCATAAAGCGAAACGTATGAGATGTCATTGTAATCACAGAAACGCTGCCAGCAGTGCCGGAGCGTGCTCTGGCTGGTGATACCAAAAACGCTTTCCTGCCCGGCGGTCAAAAGCCATTGTTCGTGAAGCTCTTGCTTTGCCCGGTCTGACAGAACGATAGTTCGCACAGCATTTTTGTTCTTGCCTTGGGTAACTGCGCCGTTTACGTTGATAGCGCGGCTCACATGGATCCGATCGGCCCGGGTGTCAGCCCAACGCAGACCAATCAGCTCACCAGGGCGCAAACCGGTAAGCACGGCGAGCCGGTAGGCGTGGACGTATGGATCTGGCTCCGGCTTTCCCCTGGTCAGGGTGTTGGAGAAAGCGAACAGCTTTGCAATATCGTCCGGCTGCAGGATGGACTTATCCGGCCGGGCAGCTTCCGCCGGGATGATGATATTCTCCGGGCGCAGCGTGGAAATCTGATGCAGTCTGCAGTATTTGCAGAAGGCGGTTAGATCTCCGGCAATGTTGCGCAGCGTCTTGGCAGATAGTCCGTGCTTGCTGTAGGCGGTATCTATTACGCCCTGGAGTTTACCATCGTTGAGCGCAGCTACTTTGCAGTTTCCTAAAACTGGCTTGATGTGGTGGGTGTATCGGCTCTGCATAGCATCCAAATAGCCCTTGGAAACGGTCTTTTCTTTCTGGGCAAGGAATTGCACATACACGGCATCAAAGCGCGCATTAGGCTGCGTTTGCGTTCCATCCAGCCAGGCATCAGCCTTTGCATTGGCGATGCGCTGCCCAGCGCGGCCGGCCTTGCTGCTGTAGAAGTTCTTACGCACGCCGTCCTTCTGGACAGATACGCGCCATTGCTGCCGGGTACTATCCCATTTTGCGGTATTCGTACGAGTGGACATAAAAAATAACCTCCTTTTGGGTACACTTTGACAAGCCTACCCGTGAGAGGTTATAATACAGGTGTTGGGGCTGTCTTATCCTCTGGGTAAGCTGTTCTATTAAAAGCCGTTCCGGTTGCCGCCGGGACGGTTTTTTGTTTGTTAAGGATGCCCTGGATCGGGGCGCCCCTTTTCTTTTGCAGGCAGCCCGGCGGGTGATCCGCTTAGGGGGCTGCACAGGTCAGATCTTCATTGGATCGTCATGCACCACCGTTGCGACATAATGTCGCACTGGTGGATAGGGGAAACCTACCAGAACAGATCCGCCGGGAGTTGTCCAACGTTTGGACAACGGTGCTTTCAGGTCAAGTGAGGCAGTAACAAATTGTGACGGATAGCAGCCCATCGCAATTTTTGCGATGGGCAATCTTTTGCCATGTTTTGGGTTGTCGGAAATTGCGACAACTGCCTCATGCAGTGTAGCCATGTCGGGAGTACTGAATATTTCCACCGATTTCGATATTGCCGAAATTATCAGCAATATTTACAAACGGCATAGAATCGGGAAAATAGCCGCTATAACAATCCCATCCCAAAATCCCAAATCGGGAAAATAGCCGCTATTCCTGCTATTTCCGGGACGGAAAATAGCCTTATATATATAGCAACACTACGCGTTGTGTGTGGGTACACCGGAAAATGGGGGTTGAAGCTCCCCCATTTATCCGGGATACCTACCCCACACAGTGTGGCCAAAAGATGGAAAGGAAAAGAAAAGGTTGATACGTTTTTCTCAGATGATCCTGCCGACGATTACCCATCACGATAAAGAGCTGCGCCATTATCGCAAATTGCGAAAACGGCCCAGCGATGATTTGCTGTGGTCATTGTACATGAGGAGCTTGTCGGAAATTCCGACAAGCGCTTCTTGCTGGATTTGGGAGAAAGCAAAACTATAGTTTTCTATAGCGGGTAGTTGTCCACCAAGTGGACAACTGTATTAGAAAAAGCAAGGGAGCCCGTCCGAACTTCGGACTAGCAAATGTGCCGGATCTTCTCGCATACAGCTCAAGTCGCAAATAGGGCGTTTTCCGCGCGTTTACTCCCCGGCGGGTGTTTTCTCGCTTGAGTTGCCAACTTCATCAGAAAGGCCGTTGTTCTCGCAGTATTCGGGAATCATTGTTAATTCCTTGATACGCTGCACAGCGGTTTCCTTCCCTTTTCTATTCAATTTAGCAAAATGCAGTTCCAATAATTGTGTCAGTTCAAATAGCGATGCTGTTTCAACGTTGCTGTACAGTTCAGTATATCCGTACTGCAGCAGGAGTCTCTGAGGATCGATATTCAGAACTTTTGCAATTTTGAGGACTGTTTCGACTTTCGGGTTTCTTAAATTATTTTCCCACTGCGCAACGGCCTGAAAAGATATACCTAGGGCAGCACCAAGTTCTTTCTGTGTCATACCCGCTTCTTTTCTTGCGGCCTTTATTCGGTCACCTATGGTTACATTCATGAAATCACCTCAATTGAAAGATAGCACAGGTAAAGCAGTAATTCAAGCAAATGATAAAAAAAGCCTGTTGACTTTTGCTTTTGATTGAATTATAATGCATTTGTTCAAGCAAATGCAAATATATGGGAGGTTGAAATAATGAGAATCGACAGAGTGAAGTTGATTGCGGAGATGGCCCGCCAGAATCTAAAAGTTCAAGAACTGGCAGAGCGTGCCGCTGTATCTCGTGTAACCATTACCGCAATGCGTGGTGGCAAGTCATGCAGTTATAATTCCGCACAGCATGTAGCCCTCGCGTTGGGTGTAGATGTAACTGAGATATTAGAAGACAAGGAGGAATAACCATGGCAAGGAAACCGTATACACAGCTGCGTATGCGCATGGTAGAGTGCGGTGTTACACAAAGCGAGATGGCACATGAACTTGGCGTATGCGGCACGTTTATTTCTGAGAGAATGTTGGGCAAGCGTCCGTTTGATACCGACATGATCCAGGCAATCGGCTCAATGCTGAACATTCAGCCGGAAGACTATCACAAGTTCTTCTTTGAAACTCGGCCCGGCGGGAGGGGGTAAGTGCTCAAATGGATAAAGCGCAAAAAGCTAAGAGTTTTATCCTTTACGGCGACAACCAAGCTCAATTTGAACTGTTGAGCGACGCCGATGCCGGGATTCTTATTAAAGCAGTTTTTGAATATGTAAACACAGGGACAGTGCGAGATCTTCCGCCTGTCCTCCAGATGGCATTTTCATTCATTCGCTCTGGACTGGACCGCAATGCTACCAAGTATGCAGATATTTGTGAACGCCGTAGCGAGTATGGCCGCCGTGGCGGTCTAGCAAAAGCTAACAAAAGCCAGCAAGAGCTAGCAAATGCTGCCTATAGTGATAATGATAATAAAACTGAAAGTGAAAATGAGAGTAAGAATGAGAGTGAAAGTGAGAGTGAGAGTGATATAAATAACTCCCCCAAAGCCCCCTCTAAGGGGGCAAAGAAAGATTGGCCCGGTTTTGATTCTTTCTATGCTGCATATCCCAGACATACGGGAAAGGCTGCTGCACTGAAGGCATGGAATAAGCTCGAGCCGGATCAGGCACTACAGCATCAAATGCTGGAAGCCCTGAAAAAACAAAAACGTCTGCCGCAGTGGGCAGACGATAACGGGAGATTTATCCCACACCCGGCAACCTGGCTTAACGGCCACCGCTGGGAAGATGAAATGGAGGTGAAAAAGATTGAAGATGAATCAATCGGGCAGTACGCCCATCTCGGAATCACAGTTTGAGGCATGGAACAAGGACAAGACCCGGCGGATTAACCAGCACGACAGCAAACGGTACCCCAGCAGCAAGCCGTGCCCTTACTGTAATGGCAGCGGGTGGCGCTATGTGGATTGGGACGCTGGAAGGATGGAGCCTTGCTCGTGCCGGGAGGGTATCCGAATTGCCGGCAACCAGAAACAGGCCGGCCGCAGCGCATCGATTGCCAGCTATACGCTGAGCGATTACCAGGCAGAACAAGAATGGCAGGAAAAGTTGCTTCGGGCAGCATGTGCCTATGCCAGGAGCCCGAAAGGCTTTTTATATCTGGGCGGCCAGCCGGGAGCGGGCAAGACGCACCTTGCCGCCGGCGTGTTTAACCACCTTTTGAAAAATGGTGTTGTTGGGATCTATCGTGATTGGAGCACGCTTACGGCAGAACTTAAGGCGGTTCAGAACACAACAGACTACATCCGGCTCATGGACAACCTGAAAGGCTGCGCAGTGCTGTTTCTGGATGATTTCCTGCATGCGCCTAAGAAGCAGCCTACCAGCGGAGATTTAAAGCTTGCCTTTGAGATCATCAATGCCAGGTATGAGGATGGCAAAAAGCCGACAATCATTACCAGCAACCTAATCCCGGATGATATTGACAAGTTTGATGAATCTCTTTCCGGCAAGATTGCAGAATCCGCCGGGGAGTATCTGCTGAGCATCGCAAGAGATCCCAACAAGAATTACCGCAATAGAAAGGCAGTACATGTGTAAACAAAAAAGGCCGCTCAGGATGCAGCAACATCCCAAACGGCCAGAGATGAATAGATTGAAGCCCTATTCGTCTCCTATGGTATCAAAAGCCCGAGAAAAAAGCAATGAAACAATAGGAGGAAAAAACTACTATGACTAGCATTGAAAAGTTAACCATCAGCGCCTATGAGGTGCAATTCATCGACTACCGTGAGCCGGAACCCCGCAAGATCCATACTGAAACCGCCGTATTCAATGCCAAGACGCTGGCAGCCCTGGATGCTATGGGCATTAACCGCGCCTACTTCATCGAGGAGCAGTACCGCCGGGAGGGCTTCAAGATTTTTTCCGTCAAAAAAGCTGGATCTCATACGGCAAGCATTGACCTTGCGGAATTGTACCGGGACGCAGCTGCAGACGACCAAGCAAAGGCATTAGCCCGGCGGGCAGAAAAGATGAAGGCGCGGCTTGCTGCGCAGCGTGAGCAGGCCGGCACTGCCGAAGAAGCAACGGAGGTGCTGGCATGAGCGAAGCAAGAGCAATCGAGCTTCTCCGTGATGCTGTAATGTCTCCGGAGCGCTTTGACGAGTTTATCAGCGTGGCAGCACAGCTTTTCAGTGATGAAAAGGCAAAGCGATTTATTGAAGCGGCACATACCCAAAAGGGCGCAGAGCTGACGCCGGAAGAAATCAAAAGCGCCCGTATGGCTTATACTTATGGCTTCCGCATGGCCACACTTGTTTCCACTAGAACCATGCAGGAAATCCTTGAGGGTGCGGAGACTGACGAACAATTGAAGGAGGACGCTGCATTATGCCGGCATACGGAATGTTGATTGAAAAAGTTACCCCGGAGGATGCCGTTGAACTCTCAAAGTATATGCGAGTTGACGTACTGAATGAGGCGTATCTCATTCACCGAGCTTTTCTTTCGAGTCAGTGGAGAAAATCTTGTGGGATGGAGCTGCAGGATGAATTCTTGCTTGATATAGGTACAATTTACAACGCAGGACGTATCCAGGGAATTCGTGAAGAGAGGGAGAGACGTAAGCAGCATACATAAGCTAAAGCCAGGATCTAGGCAACCGCCGGGATCCTGGCTTTTATTAGATAATTCAGGAAAAAGAGGGGGAGGAACACGCTCACGAAAGACAAAGTGCTGTCACTTTGTCATGCTTGCTAGGAGTTTGCAGCGGGCAAAAAGCCCGGCGGAAATCTCCCGCCGGGTAGGTACCGCATTTGTGCCAGCGTATGACGCGTGGATAAGGCACCGGCAAGCATGGTATTTGCCTATCCAAAGCCATTGGCCAAGGAGCGCCTTAAATCCTTGAAGCGAGAGCGAAGCTAGAGAAAAAGTAGGAAAAACTCGGAAAATAAATAACGGGCGATACCGAATTTTATCACTTGATGATCTGCAGCAGCTCTCGTACTTTTTTGAAATCTTCTACATTTTTCTCGTATATGCATTTGCGATTATCAGAGCCACAGAAAACATATCTATATGTGCCATCTACCATTTGTCCTTGATACCAAATGAGTAATTCTGGAATGTCAGTGGGAGAGGAAAAACAGATTTCCCTTGGGTTAAAAGTATAGTTGTCTACATAAAATTTCGTGATCACCCATTTGCTTTTTATGTAAGCAGCAAAGGTTTTTGCCTCAGGCGAGATTTGATGAAAAACTAGAGCTGTTTGATTTTCTTTTAATATAAATTCGGCAGAAGCGCAGTTAGTATAATGTCCGGTCAGAACTAATAGCATTAGCTCAAAACACATGAAGGAATAGTCTTTTTTATCATCCGGGAATAGCAAGCGATGTATTGTGGTTATGCGATCCATTAAGTGCTCTTGAGTACGCATATCAATGTCCGCAAACAATGCAGATAGAAATTCTTCAAATGAGAAATTAGTTGTTATAGCATCTTTATCAAACATGGAAAAATATTCAGGATATTTTTCCATGAAATTTCCGTTGATTGTTCCGGTATTCAAAGTTAATTCGAAATCAATGAACTTTTTCAAATATGATTTTGTGGATTCCTTATCGCCAAACACTTGCGTGACAGTATGCTCCAATTGGCTTTTGTCGATAGCAAGTATTACACAACAATTTTCTATATCTGAGAACATATGATGAAGACGCTCTAAAACTTTAATTGCATAATTGGGTTGGCATCGATCCAGTTCATCAACGATAACAACAAGAGACTGACGTTGTGCAAGTTTACGTAGTTCTTCTCTTGCGTTTTTTAGAGTCTTGTTGAAGGAAAAATAGTCATCGTATGAATGCTCTTGATTTTCAGAGGATACATACTTATCGAAAGAGGCTTTGCTGTCTTTTAGGCATGAGAAAAGTTTGGTCACCTTGATAGCAAGCTTATTCTTGGGGATTTTAGATATGGATGGAAGAAACCCGAGTACACCGGTACCGAGATTGTTCTTGCATATTTCAGATGCTATTTTTAGCAATGTGGGTTTGCAGAAGGCAAATGTCTTGTTTAAATTTTCCCGGACTGCAGGTGGTAGTACATGATTTTCAGCATCTATGCTATCAAGCATAGATGCTACAATAGCAACTAATGGTTCTTCGTAGTAGTCATATTGCCAGCAATTATAATGAAAAACTAAAAATTTAGTGCCGGCCGCCTGCTGCAACAAATCATTTTCAAGCATATTGAGTACAAAGGTTTTGCCAGTTCCCCACTTACCATCTAAAGCAAAGGTGGATGACTCCTTATTGTCAGAAATCAGAGTCAATAGGCTTACCATCTGGTCAACGATTTCCTGGCGATCTAGTAGATCAATTTGCTGCGGTTGGAAATCTGATGGCACGGTACAAACCATAGAATCATTATCCATTATTGTTCTCCTTCAGAATCCGCCGGGACGTATTCGATCAGATCACCAGGTTGACACTCGAGTAGCTTACAAAGTCGTTCCATGTTCAGCCAGGACACCAGCTCACCGGCACGCAGCTGCTGGAGCGTGGCTTGTCCCATGATTTTGTTTTGTCTAATCCAGTTTGTGTTATAGCCCTTTTGCTTTAGAGCGTCCAGAACATCAATTTTATATCGGATTGCCATAAATCAAATCCTCCTTTTACACTTATAGACTATCATAGAATTACACTAAAAACAAGTGCAAAAACGGCGTAAAATACACTTGTTTCTTGTGCAATATATCAATTGATTGCACTTGATACAAGTGCTATACTATAGATACAGCAAGGGAGCCGGAAAGGAGACCGGCATGAATAAAGAGTTTTTCCAGATCCCGAAGGTACTCCGTCAGGCAATCTGGAACGCGCTACTTGAAGACTATAACAAAAGAAAAGCGGCCAGCTGCTCGAACAGCTGACCGCGATGCACAAAGATAACCACTAACCGCTAGATTATAGGCTTCCTTGCTGCTCTATTTTAACATATCGCCCCGCCGGGGTCAATGAAAAGGAGCATAACAATGAGTATGAATGATTTGTTGAATCTGGTTGAACAGTACAAAGAAGCACAGCAGTTGATTGAGGCTGCACAGAATGAAATGGAAGCCCTGAAGGAGCAAATCAAAGCAGAAATGGCTGCCAGAGGTGAAACGCACATAAACGTAGGAACTCACAAAGTTAGCTACACAACGGTAACAAGCAGCCGCCTGGACAGCAGAGCACTCAAAGCGGCCAATCCTGAATTAGCTGCACAGTACACGAAGACAGTTACAAGCACGCGGTTCTGCGTGGCATAAATAGATCCTCCGGCGGATAACTGAACAGACGGCCCGCCGGGGGATTCCTTTTTCTCTTGATATTTACTTTAGGTATATTTTATAATAGTTATAACAAAATGTGCAATGGCAATTAGAAGGAGGGGGTTCTGTGATTGGTACAAACGGAGAACGGCAGGAGCTGAATGCGGCACTTGTTTCTATGGCTAAGGCTGGGAATAGTTTTGCCCTTAACCAGCTTTGGGAGCTCAATCGGGGCTTTATTCGGTCGCAGCTTTGGAAGCTGTGCGGATCCAAAGAAGGATACCTGCAACAGCATGGACTTACGATGGATGATTTAGAAAACGAGATGTATTTTGCTGTTATTACCACCGTTGAAAAGTACGATCCAGAGAGGGGGAGCTTCGCAGAGTGTTTGAAGTGGTACATACAGAGCCGCTTGTCAAAAGTTCTCAGAGGCGAGCACTGCCGTCTGGTAACAACGGAAGATGGCCGCCGGGTTCAGGTGAGTGCAAATCCGCTGGATGCTGCAGCGGCTCTGGATGAGCCTGCGCCGGGCAGTGAAGATGAAAGCACAACAAGACTTGATTTGCTTGCTGATCCGGACGGAGAAGACGCCTTTCGAGATGTGGAGGAATCTGCAGCAACAGAGTTTTTGTGCAGCACGGTGCAGGCGGCGGTTGCTGATCTGCCGGATCGACAGCGACATGTTGTCTATATGCACAGGCTTTCAGAGCCCTGCAAGAGCATTTCTTCCATAGCCGATGAAATGGGTATATCTTGCAGTCGAGTACAACAGATTGAAAGAGCCTCTTTCAAAACGCTGCTTAGAGATCCCAGAATCCGTAAGTTACACGATGAGGTGATCGGCACCAGAGCTTACCAGCATACTGGCTTTAGTTCCTGGAAGAATGGCGGCGGCAGTGTAGAAGAATGGATGATAGAGCTTTTGGAGAGGAAAGCAGAGAGGGTAGCGGCGCTTGCAATGTGAATCATGGTGTGATAATGGACTTTGTACACACACTTATACACACACATGGATTCATTCTTTTGCGGATTGCATGGGCGCAAAACAAATAATTAGTGCAAATATATAATAATGTAAGCGGTCAGCGTAAGAGAATTTACAAGGGAAAAAGAAAGGGGCGAGGTTCGACTCCCATCGCCTCCACCAACAGCCGCATGATTCGAACCTTGCAAAACGCCGCTATTATGCGGTTTGTTTTCAGGGTCAAGGTATTGAGTCAGCGGGACGAGCGAGCTTTCGAGCTCGCTCTTTTTGTTTGTCAAATTATAATAAATCAGTGCGTGCGTATCGGATAGGTACACACTGGAAACAAAGGTGCGTAGCAAACGTGCCTGATAGTCTGCCGGCTGTTCAGAAGGGGCAGCTGCAAATTGAGATAGCATAAATTCCAACTGTTCTTTGGTAAACTGGCCAGTAATTGGTTCGATGCGGTCCAGATCATAGCGAATTTTAGCTTCTGCCTTTTCCAGATCCTGCAGACGCTGCATTACCCCGGCGGTAGAAATGCCATCTTCTAATGCACGCAAAAGATTATCCTGCTTGCGGCGATTCTCGGCCAATTCGGTTTCCAACATTTCTCGTTCGGGGTGGGCGCGCTTCTGATCTGCAATTTGTACTTCAATAAGGCGCTCGGCGATTGCGTCTAACCGTCCAGGTTGTAAGATATATTTGCTTGTTGCCTGGCATACGAGATTTTCTAAATCATCTTTTACAATGTTTTTCTTGCTGCAGAGTTTTTTGCGTCGGCCAGGGCAGGTGTAATAGTAATGCGTTTGTCCGGTATGACTGGTGCCGCAAGTGCCGCGCATTGCTGTTTTACATTCTGCGCAGAACAACTTTCCAGACAGCAGATAGTCTGCTTTACGGGAAAGCGGAGCTTTGCGGTCTTTGTTGATTTCGACCTGGCGTTGCGCAGCGTCCCACAAATCACGGTCAATGATGGCCGGGATACCGCCCTCTTTGCGGTATCCGTGCGAATTGTACACACCGATATATTGTTCATTGGTCACAATTCGAATGATGCTGCTGCGGGAGAAATCGTTTCCGTAAGCGGTTTTCACGCCACGGGCATTCAGCTCACGAACAATGGCAGCGGCCTGTTTTCCGGCAGCGTATTGCTCAAAGATCCAGCGGACAGTTGGGGCTTGAGTTTCATCAATAACAAATTCATGCTGTTTGTTGGTTGTTAGACCCAAAGCGTAGTAACCGCCTAAACCATGGCATTTCATTGCACTTTCACGCATACCCCGGCGGAGCTTCTGGCTCAGCTCAGCAGAATAATATTCAGCCAAGCCTTCCATCAGGCTTTCCAGAATGATGCCGTCTGGACCGTCTGGGATAGATTCAGCAGCATACAGGATTTTGACGCCGTTTTTGCGAAGTCGCGTTTTGTAAATTGCGCTATCGTAGCGGTTGCGGCTGATGCGGTCGGTTTTCCAGCAGATTACAGCATCAAAAGCGTGCCGATCGGAATCGGCAATCATACGTTGGAAGGCTGGGCGTTCATCTGTTGTGCCGGAAATGTGGCGGTCAATATATTCACCGCAAATGGAAAGCCCATGCGATTCTGCCCAGGCTTCGCAATCTCGTCGCTGGCCTTCGATGGATTGTTCGGTCTGGTTTCCGCCGCCGGAATAGCGATAGTAGGCGACAAGACGCATTGGTTTTTCAGTCATAAAAAAATACCTCCTGTGGATGGGTACACTTGAACAAACCCGTCCAGAAGAGGTATAATATAAAAGTAGATTTGGGACTGGACAGGTTGTTCAGATCTCGATGGGAGCACTACGGCACTGCAATGCCGTGGTGCTTTTTATTTTTTGCGGCTGGAATCAGGCACGCAGGTATGTGCCGGTGTTATCTTTAAATTTTCCGCGCAAAATGCGGGGCAGGTCCCACCAATAGCATTTGAAAAAGCCGCCAAAAGTTAAGAGATACAAAAAGCCTACAAACGGTTTGCCAACATAAAATTCATGCAGACCAAACCAGCCACCAAACAAGCAGAGCCAGAATGCGACCCATTTCTTCTTATCGCTGGTTACGGTAACGTAATTGGAATTTGCCATGATTATCCTCCTTCATCCTTTTTTTAACGATTATTCGTTTACGGCATCAACTGTGTCGCTGGTGGTATTCGAGGCAGTAGCAGCCGTGGTCGATGCACCATCTAAGACGCTTTTTTTATATTCCTCTTCCAACTGTTCGGTGGAAGGGGAATTTTTTTGTTGTTCGGCCGTTTTGCCAAAAGCGTTCCGGAAATGGTCTAAAACGGCCCGGCGGATTGCAGGGTCAAGCTCAAAATAAGTCTTGAGGATTTTAAGCTCCAGCTCGGTGCCGCCGTGTTCTTGTACAAACTGGTCAAGAGAAAAGGTTTCCTCTTCTTGAAAAATTTCACCAGTGCCATCCCGCAGCCAATCTTCCCGGACACCAAATACAATACAAAGAGTCTTTATTGTTTGGTCAGATACGGCAGAAGACGGCTGCTCAAGGTAGCTAACGCCTCCTTGGGTAAGGCCAAGATGTTCTGAAAGTTGCTTCTGGCTCATTCCCTTTTCTTTACGGATGTATTTAATGCGATCGTTTATAGTCACCTGTATCACCTCCCTCCGTTTTTCATTATATACAAGTGACTTGTAAAAAGCAAGTGGAAAAACGCTTGACATACACAAGTGACTAGTATACAATGTAGAAAAAGAACAAGTTACTTGTGAAAAAGCGAAAAGCTTAATTAGGAAGTGGTAAAAAGATGCAAAATAAAAACACCCCTGCACTACAAATGCAAGGGTGTTGGAAAATGAAAGGGGGTGAGAAGTGTGGGAGAAATCTTGATTTCAATCCTTATCGGTGGATTTATCGGGTGGAATCTCGATGTCGTTTTGCGGAACATGCAAAAGTGCGGTGTCAAAGGATGCCCAAAGACTCATGAAAGCAAAGGCTGCAATAAAAAGCAGTAAGGCTTTCAAGAAGGTTGGATCCTCGTTAAAAACAGTGGAGGAAATCGTGGTATACACGATAATAGCGAAGACAAATACGGAGAGCGAAATCCAAAAATGCTGCTTTATTTCTTTTACCGAGTACTGCGGAGACAAGATTTCAGATTTCGTAGGAGGCGGTTTACAGAGCCATTTCCAAAATCGCTTACAGGTTGCGGCAACTACTGTGGCCAACAATGTCACAATTAAATTTTGCAATACACTTTCTACCATAAGTATCACCTCCTTTCCGTGCCCATTGTAGCACGGGGAGGAGAAACAAGAAAGGCGGTGAAAGGAATGAACGAAGAAAAGCAGGAACGGCTTGAGGATGCGTTGCTTTTATTTGTAGAGCGCGTGGCAAAAAAAGAGACAACCTGTGAAACAGAAGTGCAAGTTCTGCCACAGGTTGCCGAGGTTCTGGAGAGGATGGTTGCAATGGAAAAGAGGAACCGCGAGAATGCCGATTATTATAAATGCGGTTTACGGCGGTGGAGTAAAACACCTCTTTTAAGCCGAATTACGTTGATTGTTTCAACGATGGCGTTGGTCGCTAGTTTTGTAGTGTTATGCATGAAAGGTTGAGAATATGAAACTCACTGTAAATCATGATGGGGTATGGCTGGATGAAAAAGAAATTAAGAACTGCACCCAGATTGATATCAAGAATATCACGCCTATCGACAAAATCCAGGTGGTGCTTCACCTGGCGGTCGATGAGGTTGATGTCCAATACCATAGCGAAGAAATCCGATTTCATTAACAATCTGCTAAATGACATTCAGGCGGGCCGATGTGCCCGCCGCCCGTTCGGTGCTGATCCGCGCCGCCGATGATGGCCTATGGAGGGCCGAAACGGGAAATAAAGAAAGGAGAAACAGTATGAAGATGGAAACGATGGTACCTACAATGGAAAAGATGCAGGCAGCAGATGTGCTGAACGTGCTGAACAACATTCCGGCGGATGACCAGAAAGCGGTGCTGGCCTACCTGCAGGGCATCCAGATGGGCCAGCAGTTGGCGGTTCAGCAGAACAAAGCTGTTTGAGGAGGGTAAGCGATGGACGAACCGATTATTACGAATATGCAGGCGCGCGGCCTGAATGAGCTGTTGGCGTTGTTTTTCAGCAACGCCAATAACCAGGCGGCTTTTGAGCGCTGGCAGAAAGAGCGGACTAATGTACCGCAGGAAGCGGGGCAGTGTAAATGACAAGATTGCAGGAGGAAACTTGCCAGATGCTGCTACACCGCGAATTGGATTTAAGTATGCATCATCAGGTTCTGATGAAGGATGATGGCCAATATGCTACTGCATTTTTTGGGGTACATATGATGGCTACCTTCCAACTGATGCCGCTGGAATATGCCAAACCGGTTTTGGCAATGATGGTGCGGCCGATTGATATTCCGGCCGGACAGGATGGCTCTGGCATGGGATTGTATTTCGACCCGGACACGTTGGAACTTCTAACCATGGATGAACAGGAGGACGAAACGTGAGGTGCAAATGCATAGGTGCCCACATAGGCTGCTTCATATGCGCGGTGGGCACGCTCCAGAGCTTATGCGTTTTAGCGAATCAGATGTGCTGGCGATACGCGGCTATTCTGGTTCTGCTGTTTGGTAGCCTGACGATCATACTGGCAAGAGTGGCCGATAGCACGACCCGGCGGATGCATATGACTCGCCTGCAGATTTTGCAGGCAGCACAAACAAAAATAGCCGGCCACAGCAGCAACTGTGGTCGGCTATAACCCAAAAGGGCTGCGAATTGGACGAACTCGCAGCCTAAGTGTAACACAACTTAGGAGGATTGCAACTATGACACGAAAAAAGTACATCAAATACGTTCAGGCCATGGGCTTCACCGATACCCGTGGCGCACGGCGTCTGGCAGCTAAGGTAAACCAGGCGGGCTTTTCCTACCATGAGGCTTTTATGGCGACTGCAAAGGTGTGTATATCCATTTTGGTGTCCGAGCTGATGAACCGCTTGGAAGCAAAATTGCAGGAGGACAACCATGAAAGCGATTGAGATTCAGCCCGGCCGTGCGCCGCGCTTGACGGAGATTGAAAACACCACAGCGTGTTTGCAGAAGCGGGTGGAAGGTCCGATCGTAACCGTCACTCTGGCAGACACCGGCTTGGTTGTCGTAGTGAATCGTGATGGACGGGAGACGGGCATGGAGCCTACCGGCTGTCTGCGCATCTGGCCCATCCAGGACGACATCTTGCACGGCCCGCTGCTGATCGTCCGCGCAGCAATGGATACCTTTACCTCTGTACGTGAGAGAGATCTGGAGCTTGTCCAGCGGATTTACCGGGAGGTGCGGCCAGATGTCTAAATATTGGTGCAAGTGCGGCCGGGTGGTAAACAAATCCACCAACGCGGCCACCACGGGCAACCGGGACACTGCAAACTGTGCAGGCTGCCCACACCTGTTGCCGTATGGACCGACAGCATGGGACAAGGCCAAGAATGGTTTTGTCCAGGATGTACAGGGCTATGAGTGCCGGATGACAGACCATCCGCTGGACTACACCACGCATATCAGCAGTCTGGGTGGTCCTAACGACAAAACCGTGCTGCATGTGGAAAGCTTGGACTTTGACTTTCTGGATACCATCACAGAATGGGTCCACGACACTTTCACACAGGGAGAGCTAGACGGTGGATTTCGGCGCAATACGCTACGTGGGCCGGACTATATGGATGGGTACAGAGTGACCTTTTATCCGTCCCAAAACAAAAAAGGCATCGCCGCTAAGCAACAGCTGTTCCATCGGTTTTTCCGTCCAGACGGAACTCGTTTGGACATGACCCCGGAAGAGGAAAAAGCCAAGGTGCTGGCCGACATCGAGAAGGGCAAGGCTGCTGCGCAAAACAAGGAGATTCACATGGAAGATAAAGTGTACAAGGATGCAAAAGGCATCCTGTATCGAGTGGGCGAAACCGGCGAGCTTGGTAATGCTGACCGATGCCGCCTGACCATCCAGCAGTTAGGAATTACGCCCGGCGCACAGTGGCGCAAAAAATCTATGGCGCCCAACTGGTCCATGGCAGCTCGAAAGGATGCGCTGCAGGCGCTGGAAATCATGGCCGAAGAAAACGATTGGAAGCAGGCCACCGAAGCCGAGATTCAGTACAACCTGACAGAGCGTGCCGCTCTGCTGGATGATGATCCGGACGGAACATCGCTGTATACGCTGGATCTGAGCGAGCGGACGGTTCATTGTCTGGAGCGCGCCGGCATTGATACGGTGGAAGAGCTGACGGCTATGTCGGACGAAGAAATCATGCGCATCCGTGATATGGGGCGCAAGGGGTACGAAGAAATCCGGGCGGCACTGGGAAGAAAAGAAACAGACGGTGCAGGAAAGCGGATTACAAACCTTAAGGACTTGGGGCTTTCAGACAACTGCATCAGATATTTGGATGACATGGGCTTCGACAATGAGGATGTGGATATTCTCGATTCCTTGCTGCCGGAAGAGGAAGAGCGCCTGCGGCGAGAGTTTCCCGATAATTGGGAAAAGATTCAGGCGTATTTGCAGTCGGGTTGTACCGACACGAATGACGGTACCAGTGAGGAAAGTTTGGAAGCCGAAAACCCTACCCCGATGGACGACTTGCCCTGGTCGGCTGCTACCACTGCTGCGGCCGCCGAACCTGCGGAAAGCCCGGCACCTGCGGCTTTGACTCCTACGACCGAGACTGCTGTAAACGCCAGCGCATCAGCGGAAAGTGCAGCCGCACCCGTTCCTGCTTCATCCAATACGCCGACAACTTTTGACTATTCGGGACTGAGTGAGCAGACCGTAAGTGTTATGCATATGGCGGAACAAGAAATCTTGCAAGCTCGCCAGACTTATATTTGCCGTGCAAGTGCGGCAGTTGCAACGGTACATGAAGCCGTTGTCGCAAATTGCGAAAACGGTGAGAATGGAAAATTTGCAGCGCATGAAAACACATTTTTGAACTGGTGCCGCAGTGTTGGCTTGAAAAAGGATGCAGCCTATCGTCTTTTACAAGTAAACAAATTACTGACCAGCTCGACACCAGAAGAAGCTGCTCAACTGGAGCAGGCCAGCCCGTCCCTTTTGTACGCAGCCGCAAAGCCCAGCGCCCCAGCGGAACTGGTGCAGGCCGTCAAGGATGGCGACATCACCACACACAAACAGTATAAAGCATTGGAAAAGCAGCTTGCAGAAGAGCGGGAGCTGCGCCGACAGGCTGAGGTAGGCAGGGATGCCGCCGTCAAGGATGTACGTCAGCTGGAAAAAGAGCAGGCAGAGGACCGGCAGTGGATGGACAGCGAGGTTGAAA
>JAHHRK010000020.1 GCA_020025795.1 Faecalibacterium sp.
TCTTTATCATCTGCTTGTGCGTTTTCTTCCGATTCATCGAACAGTTGGGCGCGCACTGCGTTTTTCATTTCGGCCGTTTGGGTCACGTTGCTTTGGATCTTGCCATCCAGTATGGTGATGATTCGATCCGCCACACCGGCCAGCTCTGGTTCATGCGTAACCATAATGAACGTAATCTGGTGCTTTTCTGCCAGTGCCAGCATCTTTTTCAAGACCTGTCGTGTGGTAGCCGTATCCAGGTTACCGGTCGGTTCGTCTGCAAAAATAACGCTGGGGTGCGTCACAAACGCACGCGCAATACCAACACGCTGCTGCTGGCCGCCGGACATCTCAGTGGGGCGATGGTGTTCACGACCTTTCAGACCCATTGCACACAGAGCAGCTTTTGCGGTTTTCTCTCGCTGTGCCTTTGATACTCCTTTGAACATCAGCGGCAAAGCGACGTTTTCCACTGCGTCCATATTAGGCAGCAGATTGTAACTCTGGAAGATAAAACCCAGATTATCCTGACGGAATTTTGCCAACTGGCTTTCCGTCATGGACGAAATGGTCTTTCCTGCAATTACAACTTCGCCCTTGGTCGGCTTTTCCAAACCTGCCAACTGGTTCAGTAATGTGGATTTACCGCTGCCGGACTGACCGACAATGCAGCAAATTTCTCCTTTTTGGATTTCAATATCAATATGGTCCAACGCTACAACGCGTTCCTTGCCAACACGATATACTTTCCGCAAGCCCTTGGTTTGTATAATAGGAGCCATACCTCAGCCTCCTTTCTTTCTCTTTATAATTGGTCATATCTCATATACGAGTGAAAGCATCCAGATATTTCATTTTTTACAAAAAAAAGAGACAATCTAAAAAGATTGTCCCTTTTCGGTTACAAAAACAGTTTGCAGTACACAAAACCGCTTACTGCGATGACCACGCAGAGCACTGCTGTTACCGCAGGTACCCAGCGAATCAGCTTTTCGGCCAACTCATCGCGAGGATCTTCGTCATATTCTTCTTCCTCATGCAGCGGTTCGGCACAACGATAGGGACGTGCTTCCTGCACACGCTGTCTCGGCGTCTGCTCTACAACGCGTGTGTGCCCTTCGCTATTCCGTCCAGCCGGATTTCTGCGATCCGCAACCACCTGCGTCGGCTCCTCGCCGTTCGCAGGTGCACTGGCAACCGGTGGTTCCGGGCGCAGAATACCAGAAATGGCATTCTGCAGCAGGATACGGTCGCTGCCGCATTCGCTGCAATACACGGTATTTTCCTCATTGGAATGGAAGGCACCGCAGGCGCAGTACCAACCGTTCTCCAAAACCTGAGGCATATACTTCATGCCCTTGCGGCCACTCTGTGCCTGCAGGCTTGCTGCCACATCCTTGGGCAGCTTTTTGGGTGCAGGCAGGCGCACACGCTCATAGCCGGTCAAGTCCTCACTCTTGCGGCCATACCAGGCGCGCAGCAGAGAAACATCAATGCTTGTGATCTCATCCGGCGTTACGAACACAGCATCGTCCATGCCGAACAGCACGCCGTTTTCTGCGTTCAGATCCTCGTAGGCGAATTCATCCTCGTACAGGATCGCGCCGTCCTTGCCTTTGCACTTGAAATGCACTTTCAGTCCGGTAAGCACCGTGTCTCGGATATTTTTAAAGGTAAGGCAAACGGCGTTTTCCTTGCTTTCACTGCCTTGCAAAAGCTCTACGCGAACCACCTGCACCGGGCTGCCCGGCGTAAAGTAATTCACACGGCTCTGTGCGACCAGATTAAAGCTTTCTTCCATAATTCTTCTCCTTCTGCACGATGCAATCCCCAAAAATTACTCCTGGGAATCCTCCGCATCAGGTTTCTGCGTATTTTCCTCGGTTTCGACCGGCTGCTCTGCTTCAGCAGGCTGTTCAGCCTGTGCAGGAGCGGTTTCCGGCTCGCTCAGCTCGACCGGGGGCAGCTTTTCGCCAGCCATAACCTTATCGAATTCTTCCTCGGTGAGCTTTTCATGCTCGATCAAAGCCTGAGCCAGTGCGTGCAGCTGATCGATGTGCTCGGTCAGGATGCGGCGGCAGTTCTCATAAGCCTCATCGATGATGTCACGCACCTCGGCGTCGATTTCAGCAGCAGTCGTTTCGCTGTAACCCTTGCCCTGGCTGAAGTCACGGCCCAGGAAGGTTTCTTCCTCACGGTTGCCGTAGACCACAGGTCCCAGGCGCTCGGAGAAGCCATAGCGCATGACCATATTGCGAGCGGTATTGGTTGCGGATTCCAGGTCGCTGGAAGCGCCGGTGGAAATATCGTCCAGAATGATCTGCTCGGCAACGCGGCCGCCCAGGCTGGAAACGATATCCTCGTACATCTCGCCCTTGGTAACGTAGCTGCGATCCTTTTCGGGCAGATACATGGTGTAGCCGCCTGCCTGGCCGCGCGGAATGATGGTGATTTCATGCACCTTGGGGTGATGCTTGCAGTGGAAGCCTGCCACTGCGTGGCCTGCTTCGTGGTAAGCAGTCAGCTTCTTTTCTTCGGGAGTCACAATGCGGCTCTTCTTTTCGGGGCCTGCAATGACCTTCATGGAAGCTTCTTCAATTTCAGCCATGGTGATGGCCTTCTTGCCACGGCGTGCTGCCAGCAGAGCTGCCTCGTTGACCAGGTTTTCCAGGTCAGCGCCGGCAAAACCAGCGGTACGGCGTGCAATCACAGACAGGGACACATCCGGAGCCAGCGGCTTCTTGCGAGTGTGAACCTTCAGGATTTCTTCACGGCCCTTTACGTCCGGCAGACCAACATAGACCTGGCGGTCGAAACGACCGGGACGCAGCAGAGCCTTATCCAGAATATCGGCACGGTTGGTAGCAGCAATGACGATAACACCGTCGTTTGCTTCAAAGCCGTCCATTTCAACCAGCATCTGGTTCAGGGTCTGCTCACGTTCATCGTGGCCGCCGCCCAGACCTGCGCCGCGCTGACGACCCACTGCATCGATTTCGTCAATGAAGATGATGCAGGGCATAGACTTCTTAGCCTTGTCGAACAGGTCGCGCACACGGGATGCGCCAACACCGACGTACATTTCCACGAAGTCAGAACCGGACAGTGCGTAGAACGGAACGCCTGCTTCGCCTGCACAAGCGCGTGCCAGCAGGGTTTTACCGGTACCCGGAGGGCCAACCAGCAGCACACCATGCGGGATGCGTGCGCCCAGCTGATTGAACTTTGCGGGATTCTTCAGGAACTCAACAACTTCCTGCAGTTCTTCCTTTTCTTCGTCCTCGCCGGCAACGTCTGCAAAGGTGACCTTGACCTGATTCTCAGATTCATCCTTGACCTTTGCTTTGCCCACGTTCATGACGCCGCCGCCATTACCGCCGCGAATCATGAAAAAGAGGAGCATACCCATGCTGCCCAGCATCAGCACGTACATCATGGTATCTGCCCAGGGGAAGGACTCCTTATAAGGAATCATGTTATCATCCATCGGCGTATCCGGGTTTGCCTCGTTGTAAGCCTGGATATAATCTTCCATCTGGAACTGGAGGAAGTAAGACTGGTACGGCAGCTGATAGGTTACCTGAACCTTTGCGCCGCCGGGCAGCTTTTCTTCTTCCTTATTGGGTTTACCCATCAGAATACCGCCCAGACCGTTACCAACCGGAGCCTTTTCTGCTTCGGGCAGCGGGACCTTGCCTTCCTTCAGGCTCATTTTGATCACGCCGGTGTTCAGGTTCAAATCAAATGCGGTAACCTGCAGGTTTTCAAAATAACTGCGCACCTGCGAATAGCGCAATTCGGAATCCATTGCAGGGGAACTGGTAAAGAAGGTCCAAATCATCAAGACCACCACCAGCAATCCGACAATGATCAACGGGCTCCACTGTGGTTTCTTTTTTTGCAACATATTGACTCCTGTACCTTATTTTTGCTTATTTGGAATACACTTCCGGCTTAAGCACACCAACATAGGGCAGATTACGGTACTTTTCATCATAGTCCAGACCGTAGCCGACCACAAATTCATCAGGCACTTCAATGCCGGTATAATCCGCACGAATATCTGCCTTGCGGCGGCTGGGCTTATCCAGGATCGTGCAAATCTTCACACTGTTCGGATTGCGCATCTGCAGCATGGGCACCAGATTGAACAACGTCACGCCGGTATCCAGGATGTCTTCCACAATCAGGACGTCCTTACCGCTCAGGTCTGCATCCAGGTCCTTGATGATTTTGACCAGGCCCGTAGAGGTAGTATTGGCACCGCCGTAGCTGGATACTACCATGAAATCGATTTCGTTGGGAATATCGATTGCACGCATCAGGTCTGCCATAAAAACGACAGAGCCCTTCAGGATAGAAACCAGCAGCAGATCCTTGCCTGCATAATCCTTACTGATCTGTGCACCCAGTTCCTTTACGCGCTTTTGCAGCTGTTCTTCGCTGACCAGTACGGTCTTAATATCGTCGTGCATGCTCATTGATTGTCCTCCTCCTGGTATTGCTGAACGAGCAATACCTCCTCTGTTTTTTCATCCGGGGCCAGTCCCTCACAAAAGCCATGGTCCCAAATCCACAACACCTGATTCCCCTGTGCCGCAAGCGGCATTTGGGAACGCTGTAACGGTGGGATGCTTTCTTCATTATACAACTTTTTCAAGCTTTTACTTCCGCATCGTCCCGCCTGATGGAAGCGATCACCGGGTTGGCGGGTACGCAAACGCATCAACATAGGTATTCTAGCATAATCTGCCAGGTTTTTTAAGTCTTTTTTGTGAACGCAATGTATATTTTCCCATTCCGACCGAGAAATCAGCCGGATTGTTACCTGATAGCCTCCCGGAAAATGATATTCACCAGGCTGCAGCGGATATTCCGGGGCAGGCTGCGGCGGCAGCTGATTTTGCGCCAGCACTTCCTTATACAGATACTTTCCCCGTGCCACAAAACGCAGCGTATTCCGCAGTTGGACTGCGCCTTCTGCCCGCACGCACTGCTCCAAAAGGGAGATATACTTTTGTTCTGCATCCCGAACCGGGCTGACCAGCTGATGCAGCGCAGCCTCCAGAATCAGAGGTTCCGCAGTTCGCAGCGTGTCCAGATCCCATGGACCGTCTTCCCTGCTGCCACCTGCCTGCGCAGCGGCATTATGCAGTAAATCCTGTCCTTTTTCGAAAAAATATACATCGATGCGTTCCATTTTATCGCAGAACGCACGCAGGTTTTTCACAGCCGCTGTGTTTACCTGCTCCAAGGCAGGAACGGCATCGTGCCGGATGCGGTTGCGCGCATACGCCACCGAAAAATTGGTTTCGTCCGTCACGAACGCCTGGCCTGCCGCAGCGCAGTATGCTTCGGTATCCTGCCGGGAAAGGCAAAGCAGCGGCCGCACAAAAGCGCCGCGTACAGGACGAATTCCTGCTGCGCCGTGGGCGCCGGTGCCGCGTGCCAGACGGAACAAAAGCGTTTCTGCCTGGTCGTTTCCAGTATGGGCCGTTGCAATCCATTGTACACCGCTTTTCAGCAGCTTTTCAAAATAGCCGTAACGCAGCTGGCGTGCCCAGTCCTCCCCTGCGTGCTCTGGAACGGATATTGCATCCGCAGCAGCACTGTACACGGTCAACGGAACATGCAGCAAAGCGCATTGCTGCCGCACGAATGCTTCATCCCGGTCTGCCGCTGCGCCACGCATTCCGTGGTTGACATGGCAGGCCGACACTTGAAGCTCCAGCTTTGGTGCCAGCGCCAGCAGAATGTGCAAAAGCGCCATGCTGTCTGCTCCACCCGAAACAGCCACACAGACCGTGCGCGACGCTTCATCAGCAAGCGGAAAAAGTCCGGCCTGCGCGCAATAGGCAAGCACGGACTTTTCCGTATGTGTTTTCAGTTCTTCCGCAGTGCGGATTTCTGTTTTGCGCATAATTTCCCATCAATGATTAAAATCCACATCGGTGAATCTGGTGTGAGCGCCATCCCAGCCCAGCGGCACTGCGCTGGTTTCGCCGTGACGGTTCTTTGCTACGATACACTCTGCAATGTTGGCATCTGCCTGCGGCGCATCGTCGCCTTTCTGACTGTTATAGTATGCCTCACGGTACAAGAACAAAACGCAGTCTGCGTCCTGTTCGATAGAACCGGAGTCACGCAGGTCAGACAGCTGCGGCCGATGGGCGGAGCCTGCGCCTTGCTTTTCCACAGCACGGGACAACTGGGACAGTGCAATGATAGGCACTTCCAGTTCTTTTGCCATGATTTTCAGATTTCGTGTGATTTCACTGATTTCCTGCACGCGGTTTTCCGTCCGCTTGCCGGTGGTCATCAACTGCAAATAGTCAATGACGATCAAGCCGATTTTCGGGCGGCTGGGGTCCTGATTGACGCGGCGAATCTTGGCTTTCATTTCCGGAATGGTCAGGCCGGAGGTATCGTCCATAAAAATAGGTGCATCGTGCAAACGCTCCGATGCAATGGCCAAATCCTCCCAGTCTGACTGGGTCAGTGCGCCGGTACGGAACGCATGGCTGTCGATGCCTGCCTTTGCGGACAGGATACGGTTTGTCAGCTGTTCCTTGGTCATTTCCAGGCTGAACACCGCCACCGGGATATGCTGCTGTTCGGCAACATTGGTTGCAATATTCAGCGCGAAACTGGTTTTACCCATACCGGGGCGAGCTGCCAGAATAATCAAGTCGCCGCGACCCATGCCGGTCAGTACCGAATCCAGCAGGCGGAAGCCTGTGGGAATTCCTTTGTACTTATCCGCGTCCGGGCCGGATAATTTTTGCAGCGTGCCCAGCGTTTCCACCATGCTGGAAGAAAGCGGCGTCAGTGCCGAAGTATCGCGACCGGAGCGAATCTCGTAGATTTTCTGTTCGGCATTTTCCAACAGCAGGTCAGCATCGCCTTCCTGGCTGGAATCCTCCAGAATATCCTTTGCCACGTTCATCAGCTGACGAACCAGATATTTTTCCTGCACGATGTGTGCATACGAGGTCACGTTCGAGATGCTAGGCACAGTTTCGGCCAGACCTGTCAGATAAACCTTCGCTGCATCGCTGCTTTCAAACACACCGTCGGTAGACACTGCGTCCAGCAAGGTAACAAAGTCAATGGTCTGATCAGACATGAACAGGCGAATCATTTCGCTGTAAATCTGGCCATTCTGGCGAGAGTAGAACATCTCCGGCTTTACGATCTCAATCAGATCAGTCAGGGTTTCTGCGCGCAGCAAAACAGCGCCCAGCACACTCTGCTCGGCCTGCATACTGTATGGCAGCTGAACGCCCATACTTTCCAGATTCAGTTCGCTCGAATATTTATCCATTCTTTACACCTAATGACTGTTTTCCCTTGTGGACAGAGCCACGCTGTTTTTCCTGTAAGTAAATTCTAAAATGCTGATTCTCAGAAAAGATTACTCAACAATCTCCACTTCGACCTTGAACTCTGCGGTAACGCCGGGGTACAGGCGAGCCTTTGCTTCGTAAACGCCTGCATCCTTAATATCACGGCTGGACAGCTCGATCTTCTTCTTGTCGATGGTCTGACCAACCATTTCGCTCAGGCTTGCAGCAACTTCCTTAGTCGTGATCTTACCGAACATACGGCCAGATGCGCCGCCTTTTGCCTTCATATTTACGGTCTTGGAATGAATCTTGGCAGCCAGCTCCTTTGCAGCAGCCAGCTGGGTGGCCTCATGGAAATCAGCAGCAGCCTCCTTGGTGCGGGCAATATTCATTGCAGTTGCATCTGCTTCTGCAGCCAGGCCACGGGGCAGCAGGAAGTTGCGTGCGTAGCCGTCCGAAACTTCGTGGATTTCGTCTTTCTTGCCGATGTCCTTAACGTCCTTCTTCAAAATAACCTTCATAGTTGGGTCCTCCCTCTTCTCTGCGGTGGAAGCCACCACAGTTTTTTACTCGCTTTAGTATATCGTAAAACCCAGCCATACACAAGTGTTGGTCAGGTTTTCGTATTTTGTGCCCGTGCTGCCTCGTACAAATCGATTGCCGCACGGATTCTTGCACCTGCCTGTTCCAGCGTCATATCACGCAGCTGCGCACCAGCCATCGTCTGATGTCCGCCGCCGCCCAGTGCTTCCATAATGACCTGTACATTCACCTGGCCCATGCTGCGCGCACTGATATTTACGCCGTTTGCATTCTTTACGCCCACAAAGCTGGCTTTTACGCCGGAAATGGTCAACAAATCATTGGCCGCCTGCGGCACTGCCACCTGAACCGGCGCATCAAATGCGTCATGCAGAGAAATGGCACAGCCTTTGTAGACCTGTGCTGCCTCGACCAAATCGCACTTTGCCACGTATTCGTCGCGGCTGACATGGAACAGTGCGCGTACATTTTCGGTTTCTGCACCATAGCGGCGCAGCGTAGCTGCTGCTTCAAAGGTGCGTACACCGGTGTGCAGGCTAAAATCGTGGGTATCCAGCATGATGCCTGCCAGCATGCCTTCCGCTTCCAGTCGGGTGGGCTTATCGTCTTTTTCGCCCACATAGGCCAGAAGCTCCGCTACCAGTTCGCTGGCGCTGCTGGCGTACGGTTCATGGCACAACAGCACGGTATCTTTGATGTAATTATCATTTTTCCGATGGTGGTCAATCACAACCACGCTGCCGGCCTTTTCCAGGATTTCCTGGCTTTCCACCAGATGCTTCAAATATGTATCCACCACGATGCAAAGCGTCTTTTTATTGACGTTTTCCAGCGCCTGCTCCGGCTCCATAAAATCGCCGCCGCAGCCCGCCTGTTCAAAGGCATCTAACAGTGTGCCTGCCATTGTGGCGTTGCGGCGCACCGCGATAACCGCCGGGACATCGCAGATTTTACAGATACGCAGCACACCTTCTGCCGAACCCACAGCGTCCAAATCGGACATACGGTGGCCCATAATGACAACACTTTCCGACTGCTTAATCAAACCCACCAGTGCACGCGCCACCAAACGACTCTTGACACGGCTGCGCTTTTCCACACCGTGGCTGACGCCGCCATAGAAAGTAAAGCCTTCCGGCGTTTTTTCGGCTGCCTGGTCGCCGCCGCGGCCCTGTGCCATATCCAAAGCCTGCTCGGCCAGTTCCCGTGCCTGTGCCAAGGTTGCTGCGCCGCGGCCTACGCCAATGGACAATGAAAGGTTCTTTTCCGGTGCGATGGCACGCACTTCGTCCAGAACAGCGTATCGCTCCTGCGCCAGCTTGTCCAAGTGGCGTTCTTCCACAACAGCCAGATATTTTCCGCCGGCAAGCCGCTGCAAAAAGCCCGTCGTGCTGCCGATGGTAGTTTCCAGTATCTTATACAGATTTTCCAAAATGCCGGCGCGCTCGCTGTCCAGCATATCGCCGAACACATCGCCGTAACCGTCCACAGCAAACACGATGCAGCCCGGTCGGCTAACAGAATATTCTTTTTCAATGCTGCGCAGCTTGGTTTCATCCGTAAAGCAAACGACGCTGATTGTCTCGGTGTTGCCTTCCACCGTAGAAGCGTAGGCGTGCCAAATCCGGTCGCCCAAATGCAGCAGCTGGCCTTCTTTACTGCCGCTGGCAGCCAGGCTCAACCCAGGCAAAACCTTTGCTGCCGAATGGAGCAGATAGGTTTCGCCGCAGCCCAGCTGCTGCTGAAAGGCATCGTTATACCAGAGGATGGTTTTTCCGCTGAGCAGCACGGTAGGCGCAGACATCTTGCCCAGGCTGAATTTTAGCTTAGATTCGTCGAATACTGTGCCTGTCAGCCAATGGGCCAGCGCCGCGCGCATGGAGCGGCCACAGCACCACAAAACACCCAGCAGCATCAGCCAGATAGCCAGCGGAATCAGCAGCCACCAGGCGGGCATCTGAATCACGGCCCACACCATCAAGACTGCGTTTAAGACAAGAAGCCCCACCACGAGCACTTCCAGCGTAAAAATGGGTTTGTGTTTCATGGTGAGGCCTCCTGCGATATGCTTTTCTTATTCCCGAATTAGATTTCCATCAAAATGGGCAGAATCATGGGGCTGCGCTTGGTGCGGCGGTAAATATAAGCCGACAGCGTCTCACGCACCTGCGTCTTTACATTGTTCCAGTCATAGCGGCCATCGGACAGGGCGCGGTCGAATGCCATTTCAACGGCTTCCTTTGCGCCTTCCATCAGCTGTTCGTTTTCACGCACATACACAAAACCGCGGCTGACCAGGTCCGGACCGGCAATCACGTTGCCGTTGGTGCGGTCGATGGTTGCAACAACGATCACCAGGCCGTCCTCGGACAGATGCTTGCGGTCACGCAGAACTACGTTGCCAACATCGCCAACGCCCAGGCCGTCCACCATCACAGCTCCTGCTGTGACCGGGTTGCCCAAACGCAGTTCATTCTGGGACAGAATGATATGCGAGCCATTCTCTGCAATCACGATGTTCGTTTCCGGAATGCCCAGGCTTGCTGCCGTCAGCGCGTGGCGCTTCAGCTGCTTGTATTCGCCGTGAACCGGCAGGAAATACTTGGGCTTGGTCAGGGTCAGCAGCAGTTTCTGCTCTTCCTGGCAGGCGTGGCCAGAAACGTGCACATCGTACATGCTTTCATAAATCACATCTGCGCCCAGCAGCAACAGGCCATTGACAATCTTCGTCACGCTCTTTTCGTTGCCGGGAATGGGGTTTGCAGAAATAATGATAAAGTCACCGGGGCCAACCTTTACGTTGCGGTGGCTGTTTTGTGCCATACGGCTCAGTGCACTCAGGGGCTCACCCTGGCTGCCGGTGGTAATCAGAACGACCTTTTCCGGCGGATACTGGTTCAGCTGCTCGATATTGATGAGCGTACCGTCGGGGATGGTCATATAGCCCAGCTCCTGTGCCATAGCGGTATTCTTTACCATGCTGCGGCCGGAGAATGCCACCTTGCGGCCGTCCTCCACTGCCAGATCAATGATCTGCTGCACGCGGTTCAGGTTGGATGCAAAGGTTGCGATAATAATACGCTTGCTGCGGCCGCGATGGAACAGCTCACGCAGGCTGTCCACAACCTTGCGCTCGGTGGCAGTAAAGCCGGGGCGCTCTGCATTGGTGGAATCACTCAGCAGCGCCAGAACGCCCTTTTCGCCATAGCTGGCAAAGGTGGACAAATCCGTAACCGGGCCGGACAGCGGCGTGTAATCGACCTTGAAGTCACCCGTGCAAATCACGGTACCGGCTGCGCAGGTAATGGCAAACGCAACTGCGCCCGGAATGGAGTGGTTCACATGAATGGGCTCGATCTGGAAACCGCCCAGCTTAAATTTATGACCTGCGGTAATTTCGGTCAGTTTGGTAGAGCCTGCCAGATTGAACTCGTCCAGCTTGTTGCGGATCAGGCCACAGGCCAGGCGGGTAGCATACACAGGCATTTTGACCTTGCGCAACAGGTACGGCAGGCTGCCGATGTGGTCTTCGTGACCGTGGGTAATCAGCATACCACGGATCTTATCAATGTTCTGTTCCACAAAAGTGAAATCCGGGATGACCAAATCAATACCGTACATTTCGCTGTCCGGGAACACACAGCCACAGTCCACAATAATCATTTCGCCGTTGCACTCGAAAACGGTCATGTTTTTGCCGACTTCGCCCAAACCACCCAGCGGATAAATGTGCATCGGAGGTGTATCTTCGGCTGCTGCCTTAGGCGTATTTTTGCGCGGACGGCGGAAATAGCTGCGTCCGCCATTGCGATTGCCCTGCTTCGGGTTCTGTGCGGTTTTGGGCTTGCGCTGAGCCGGGTTTTGATTGTTTTTGTTCTCTGAATTTGCCATAATACCTCCTAAAAGGAAAACCAAAACAGACCCGTACCATACAGTCGGGTCGTGCATGTTCTGGGAAAAGCAAAACGGGCTTTTCCTGCGAATGCGTATAGATTTTTCACTGCGGCGTTTTAAAAACCGCCCAAGTCCTTTTGGAAAAAAACTTTGTGGATCAAGCCGTTCATCTGTTCAATGCAACCGCGATCCGGAAAAAAATGTCTGAATGTGCATCTGCAGCACATCCCTATACGTTAAATGACACATTAAGTATAGTGTGTCCCTTTTTATTTGTCAATTCAGTATAGGTTATGTTTCTAAAATTATACTCTTGGCACAAAGCGAGCTGTCCAGTATAATAGAATTATGTAATCCTTTTCAGCACAGGAGTAATGATATGAAACGAGTTGAATTGTACACAGACGGTGCGTGCAGCGGCAATCCCGGTCCTGGCGGCTGGGGCGCGATTTTGCGTTTCCGCACCGCTGATAAAGTTTACGAAAAAGAGCTTTCCGGCGGTGCGGACGAAACCACCAACAACCGCATGGAGCTGACCGCTTTTCTGGCTGGCCTGCAACAGCTGAACCAGCCGTGCGAAATTGATTTGTACAGCGACAGCCAGTACGTAATCAACGCGCTGGAAAAGGGCTGGGCCAAAGGCTGGCGCGCACGCGGCTGGAAAAAAGCAGACAAATCCCCTGCTCTGAACGCAGATTTGTGGGCCGTGGCGCTGGCTGAATCCGAAAAGCACCAAATCCACTATCATTGGCTGAAAGGCCATGCAGGACACCCGGAAAACGAGCGCTGCGACCGCATGGCAGTGGAAGAAAGCAAAAAGCACGGCGGCCGTCAGGCATAACCGCCAAGCACAAAGAAAACACTAGCAAAAAAGGAGGCAAGCGGAGCATCTGCTCCGTGTATCAATTATGGCAGGTGAATTTTTGCCCGGAAACGGGTTTGACACATACGAAGAACAGGACAAGGTCCTGGTCGGCATGAGCGGCGGCGTGGATTCCAGTGTAGCCGTTCGCATTTTGCAGGAGCAGGGCTTTGCCGTTGCAGGCGCAGTGATTCGCTTTTCTCCTGCGCACGACGCTGCGGTCCAGCAGGCAAAAGCTGCCGCTAAGCAGCTGGGCGTAGAGTGCATCGTACTGGACGCACAGGACCTGTTCGACGCAAACGTGGTGCAGCCTTTCTGCGAAAGCTACTGCAAGGGCGAAACTCCGAACCCTTGTATTTTATGCAACCCCAGTGTAAAATTTGCCGCACTGCTTACCGCAGCGGATAAGCTGGGTATTCAGTATATTGCTACCGGCCACTATGCCCGCATCGAAACCGACAACGAAGGCGTAAGCCATGTGCACAAGGCTGTCAGCGTTGCACGCGATCAGAGCTATATGCTGTACCGTTTGGAACAGGACGTTTTGTCCCGTCTGCTGCTGCCGCTGGGCGAGTTTGAAAAAGAAGATATTCGCGAAATGGCACGCGACATGCAGCTGACTTGCGCCGATGCACCGGACAGCATGGAAATCTGCTTTATCCCCGACGGCGATTACGCATCCTATATCGAAAAGCGTGGCATGTCCGCTAAGCAGGGTCATTTTATCAGCCCGGAAGGCAAGGACCTCGGCCCCCACAAGGGCGTGCTGCATTACACCGTAGGCCAGCGCAAAGGCCTTGGCATCGCACTGGGCCGCCCGGTATTCATTCGTGAAATCTGCGAGGACGGCAACATTCTGCTGGCGGACGCAGGCGACGATCTGGTAAGCAACATCGGTGTTGCCAATATGGTTTCCGCTGACGGCAAGGAGATTCCTGCCGGAGACTACATGGTTAAAATCCGCAGCGCAGCCACCCCTGCTCCCGCTCATTACAACGGCGAAGGCGTTCTGGAGTTTGATCCCCCGGTACGCGCACCGGCACCCGGCCAGAGCGCTGTATTCTATCTGGACGACATGGTCGTTGGCGGCGGTTTCCTGCGTCGTGTTTGATATTTCCGTTTGCAATGCAGTGTATTGCAGCACCAGCTTGCAAATAGGCAATGGAAAAGAAGGTATCCCATGAAGACGCCGTACATTTTGTTTTCCGCTGCGGCAGAAAAACCTGCCGGGACAGGTTCCCTCTCCTGCAAAAAGCCTGTCCTGCAATTCGTAACCGCAAACGCATCCGATGCAGATGTGATTGCCCATCTGCGGCAAACAATCTGGGCAACGACCTATCGGGGCATTTACCCCGATGACATGATTGATGCGTTTGACTACGACTGGCACATAAAAAAGGATTTACAGCGTATTCAAAATCCAAACTATGCCGTCTATCTGATTCAGGCAGACCATCAAAATGTAGGATATATCACGCTTCGCAAGGGTGAGCCATTTCAGCTGATGTCGCTGTATGTATTGTCCTCTATGCAAAAACAGGGCATCGGCACACAGGCCTTTGCTTTTGTGCGCGATTACTGTGCAGCACACGGTATTCATGCCTTTATCTGTGATTGCCACCCGGACAATACAAACGCACTCACCTTTTATAAAAAAATGGGTGGTACAGTAATCGGCTGCGACACCGAAAACGAGGCGCACTGGCAGGATTCGGTGATTTTTTCCTTTTCCGTTGATGGATGTTTCTGAAAAAAATTATTCCACGCAAAAATAAAAAGCAGGCAAAGCCGCACGATTTGGGTGCGCTTTGCCTGCTTTTCTTATATTATCATTACAGCGCCGAAACGGATTTAATTCTGCTCTGCAACGACTTTTTCCTGATTTTTCAGCATATCTCGGTTGGGGCGGAAGTTCGGCACGATCTTTTGCAAACCACTCACCACTGCTGCATCGTCATGGGCGGCAGCAACTTCGCCAAGTTCTTCAAGCTGATCGTAGAACTGTGCCAAGTCGATCTTTTTGGGCGGTGCTACGAAAATCTTGTTGTGCTCGGTACGGCGCATCTTGTCCTGCTCTTCGTCCATCAAAAGCTCCTCATAGAGCTTTTCGCCGGGGCGCAGACCTACCACACGAATCGGCATATTTACATCCGGCTCGTAGCCATAGAAACGAATCAGCTGGCGTGCCAGGTCCATGATACGAACCGGCTTGCCCATATCCAAAACGTAAATGCTGCCGCTCTGTGCCAGTGCACCCGCCTGCAACACCAGCTGTGCTGCTTCGGGAATGGTCATAAAGTAGCGTTCGATATTGGGGTCCGTAACGGTAACCGGACCGCCCTTTTTGATCTGGCTTTCAAACAGCGGAATCACGCTGCCATGGCTGCCCAGCACGTTGCCGAAACGCACCGCCATGCAGCGCATCTGCGTGTTCTCGGCAAAGGACTGAATCAGCATCTCGCAAACACGCTTCGTGCAGCCCATAACGCTGGACGGATTGACCGCTTTATCGGTAGAAAGCTGCACCAGGCGCTCAACACCGTGCATGCTGGCACTGGTCAGCAGGTTCTTCGTGCCCATGATATTGTTCTTCACAGCTTCCGCCGGGCTGGTTTCCATCAGCGGAACGTGCTTGTGGGCTGCCGCATGGAACACAACGGTGGGATGATAGGTATCAAACACCTCATCCAGGCGAACCCGGTCACGAATCGAGCCAACCAGCGTCAAGATCGGGGCATTTCTGCCGTAACGCTGCTTCAGCTCCATTTCCAGTTCATAAGCGCAGTTTTCGTAAATATCAAAAATCAGCAGCTGTTTCGGCTCAAAGCGCATGATCTGACGGCAGATTTCGCTGCCGATACTGCCACCGCCGCCGGTAACCATAACAACTTTATCTTTCAGGTAAGCGCTGATCTTTTCGGTATCCAACGTGACTTCATTACGTGACAAAAAGTCTGCGGTGTTCAGCTCACGGAAACCGTTATTGCCTACCGATTCTGCATCATTGTTGTTGACGCCGGGATTGTCCTGCAGCGAATGGGGATCGCTCAGCATACGCACCTTGCACTGGGTAGAGTTGCACAGGTCAATCACATGCGCCAGACGGCTACCGCGCAGGCTGGTGATGGCAATAACGATTTCACGGATACCGTAGGACTCGCACACCTGCGGAATCTCCTCCAGTGTACCGCGCACCGGCACACCCTGAATGGTGGAATTGCGCTTGGACGGATCATCGTCCACCACAGCCACCGGATTACCATAGGCAGTCTGGCTTTTGCACAGTGTAATCGCCCATGCACCGGCAGCGCCGGCACCTACGATCAAAAGCGGCGTGTTGGGTGTTCGCGTCTGCTCTCTGGGCACATTTAAGAACATACGCCATGCCAGACGGATACCACCCACTAACGCAACAATCAAAAGCGTTGCTGTGGCAATGCTGGAACGATACAACACGCCGTGTACCATGTTGTTGCCAACCAGCACCAAAATCGAAGAAAGTCCAACCAGTACGCCCAATCGGGAAAGGTCCCGCACGCCGGCATACTTCCACAGGATGGTATATAATCCACCCACAATAAACATGATTACATAAATGGCTACGATCCAGGGCAGGTTATGGTATAAATTCTGAAATGCGGTCTGCACCTTTATCATATCCACTTCGCCGTCCATACGGAGCAACAGAGCCAGATAAAAGCTGAACGCCACAAGTCCTGCATCCAGCAGCACCAAAAATGCGCGGCGCAGCATCAGTGTGCAGGACTGTCTCGACAAGTTATTCACGTCAAATCCCCTTTTGTTCTATTCAATCCTATCTATAAAAACAAGTGAAACTGCGATGTACCGTACAGAGCGTAACCGCTCCGCAACCAATTAAGTATAGCACAACTCCGGCGAAAAAGTCCAGAACCTGTCGAAGTCCTGTTTTTCGCCGGAGCTGCTATTGTTTATTTTTGTTTGGAATCGGGCTTTTCCTGCTGATTCATGCTGCCTGTTCCGCCTTCCACAACGCCATCGCTGCGCAGGACCGAGAAAATCGTGCCAAAGAAGCACTTTACGTCAAACAGAAAGCTCATTTTCTGCACATATTCGCCGTCATATCGTGCTTTCACGTCGATTTCCAGTTCATCACGGCCGTTGATCTGCGCCCAGCCGGTCAAACCGGGGCGCACATCATTTGCACCATACTTGTCTCGTTCTGCCACCAGATCATCCTGATTCCACAGGGCAGGGCGCGGACCGATCACGCTCATCTGGCCTACAAAAATATTAAAGATCTGGGGGATTTCATCCAGGCTGGTTTTCCGCAGGAACTTGCCGACACGCGTGATCCACTGATCCGGATCGCCCAGCAGATGGGTGGGCACATCATGCGGCGTATCGATGCGCATGGTGCGGAATTTCAAAATCGGGAAATAGGTTTTATGGATACCTACGCGCTTCTGCTTGAAAAAAATCGGGCCGGGCGAATCCAGCTTGATTGCCAGCGCCAGAACCAAATACAGCGGCGAAAGCACAAGGATGCCGCACAGAGAGAGAACAATATCTAAAATGCGCTTGCCGCAGCGGGCATAAAAGCTGTTCGGTACGTTTTTCTGTTCCATGACTGAACCTCCCGCCCCTTACATACAGTTTTCTGCATACGCGAGGCTCTTTATACATATTTTTTTCAGTATAACGCATGATAGTTTTACTCGCAAGGACTTTTGCCTTTCGGAATCGACATTTTCCGATGTTTTAGTATCAATTTATACATATTAAGTGGGATTCAGCGGATTTTATGTTGCCCACTAAATTTCTTCGTGCTATTATAAAGAAAAGTTATAAAGCGAGGATTGGAATCATGGAAACTGAGCAACAGACACGACAGGCATTTTGCACGGTGATCCAAAACTGTACCTTAATGCAACTGGCCGGTGCTCCGTCCGGCAGCTATCTGGACCCAGACGGCATGCCTCATTTATCTGTAAATGGAAAAGACATCTGCTCGGTACGATGCAGTTCCTTTGGCGAAGTGTTTCACGACAGCAGCTCTCATTGTTCCGGTGCAAAGTATCCTACTCACCTGCTGAATCTGGTTCCCTGTGCGCCGTGCCGCGTGTGCAATCCATCGGTGCCGAACTTGCACTGGTACAACCAGCTGTTATCCATCGTTTTAACTTTGGCACAATACAACGTCCCTCTGCCACACATTGCACTAACGCCGGACGACCACCTGACCGCCGATATGGTTCCGCCGATTTTGCCCGACACGGAGCTTTATGAAGAAGCCTCTGCCTGGGAGTTCAACATGGCGCTGCCCATCTTGCAGCAGGCAATTGCCCGGCAAATCAAGCAGGATCAGACCGAAGCATAACGCTTTTCTGATCCTTACAAAAACTTTTCTATATGGAGGTTTTCATTATGTGGACTCGAGAACTTTTAAAAACCAATGCAAAGCAATGTCTTTCCCGCACAGGGAAAGTTACCTTTCTGGTGGTACTGGCTTATATGATCCTGAGCGGTTCAGAAGCCTTTAATATCACTTACAGTACGGACTCGATTGAAATTTCCGCTTTCGGATGGTTCCTCATTGGTACACTGTCGCTGGCCGGTATTCTGCTGGTAATCTTCTTTTCTGCGCCCCTAAAGGTAGGTTATTACCGCTACTTTATGGAAGCACGCCTGGGCAATGCTCCGTTCAGCACTTTGTTTGGTGCGTTCCGCAAAGGTGATTACGGCAAAATCACGCTGAGCATGTTTATGACGAACCTGAAAATCTTCCTGTTCGGTCTGCTGCTGGTCATTCCCGGCATCATCAAGGCCTATGAGTACGTTTTGGTGCCCTATTTGCTGGCCGAAAATCCCCAGATGGATTATCACCGTGCGCAGGAGCTAAGCCGCCGCATCATGTACGGCGAAAAGCTGAACCTGGTCATTCTGGAGCTTTCCTTCTTTGGCTGGATCATTCTGGGTTCCATTCTCATCGCCATTGTGGGCACTTTCGTCTGGTTCCTGCTTCCCGTGCTGACCTTTGTGTACAGCATTCTGCTGTCCTGCTATATGGAAGCCACTCGTGCCGAGTTCTATGCCGCTATGCGCGAAAAGGCTTTTGCACAGAACCTGTCCACCCCGGAAGAACTGGCTGGCTTTATCGCATACTGATTTTTTAACACAGCTTTCCAAACCGCTTTGCCCTGAAAAGGGCGAGGCGGTTTTCTTTTTCAAAAAAGTTTTCCTGCAATTTAAAAATAATCAACTTGTATACGTTATTTTTTATGCTCGTAACAACTTTTTCAAAAAAAATTGCATTTTTTCCCTAAAAACGCTTGACTTTCTTTTCATTTCAGGGTACAATAAGCAAGCGTCAGGGGCACGGCCCCAGACAAACAAGTGAATATGGAAAGATGGCTGAGCTGGTCTAAGGCGCACGACTGGAAATCGTGTAACGTGTCAAAAGCGTTCTGGGGTTCGAATCCCCATCTTTCCGCCAAATAAAGAGCGAAGATTCGAAAGAATCCTCGCTCTTTTTTGTTTTTGACCGCAGTTTTGACCGCACTTTTATTTTACACTCAACTAGTAAGCAATAAAAAACGCCCCCAACCATTCGGATTTTCCGGACAGTTGGGGGCTTTTTATATTACATTACTTTTTCATTACCAGCTGCGTAACCGCCTGGTGCAGACCAGTGCTGCACAGACCGCTGGCAAGACCAATCAGCACTACTTCGGGCGTGATATCAGGCCAGTGCATCCAGATGGAGACAGCCAAACCCAGGACGCCGACAATCGCAGGGATATAGCGGTTGTCGAACTTGGGAAACAGGTTCTTCAGGATGTAGCCGACGCACAGGCAAATGCCAACGATGACCGGCACCATGTACTCATTCAAAAAAGACAGATCCATAATACAGTTCCTTTCTCTTACTTATGATATTCTTCCAGGTCTTCAATTCTATGATTGATGACCTTGATTTGTTCCTCGACCACGGGCATCCGTTTCGCAAAATTGTTATGCTCACGGACCTCTCTGGTAAGTTCATCAATGCGTGTCTGCATGACAGCCTTCGTCGCATTATTGGAAATCAGGACACCTACCAGCGTTAAGCCGCCCGTGATTGCTGCTGCGATAACCGTTTCCAC
>JAHHRK010000021.1 GCA_020025795.1 Faecalibacterium sp.
CACCGTCGTCCTCCTGTGATTTCTCATTCTGCACCTATCTCCGCATCTGCTTCTGCGGAAGAAACCAATTCTGAAACAGAAAATACGCCTTCCGAAAATAATTAACCCTTTGCGGCAGCCGAAAACGGTTGCCGCTTTTTGTTTGGGTCAGGTGCTTCTTCTCGAAATACAACTGCATTTTACAGCTCTTGGCCTTTTCAATTCACCCGCCATTATGGTATAATCATGTACAAAGTACAACAAACTTTTAATCGAAGTATTTTTTGTTTTGTACAAAGCAAAGGAGAACAACCCATGAGTTTCCGTGGTATTGATACAAGTGTGAGTCAGATTCGCAACCAGGTCTTTGCCGAAGTTGCGCGTATGAGTTATGCAAATGTGCACGGCGAAGAAGCCAACCACATGATGCGCCAGATTCCTTACAAAATCGTTCCCGGCGAAGTTGGCAAGCACCGCCGCGATATTTTTCTGGAACGCGCCATTGTTGAAGAACGCGTTCGCCTGGCTATGGGCCTGCCGCTGCGCCGCATCGACGAGCACAACAGCGCCGTTTCCGGTTTGGAAGACGCTTCCATTACCAACAAGTATTACGATCCGCCGCTGATCAATGTGATCAAATTTGCCTGCAACAGCTGCCCCGAAAAGCTGGTTAAGGTCTCGAACCTGTGCCAGGGCTGTCTGGCACATCCTTGTATGGAAGTCTGCCCCAAGGATGCTATCAGCATTATCAACAGCCGCAGCAAGATTGACCAGAGCAAGTGCATCAAGTGCGGCCGCTGCGTTTCTGTATGCCCTTACCACGCTATTGTCAAAACGGAGCGTCCTTGTGCCGCCAGCTGTGGCATGAACGCGATTTCCAGCGACGAGCTGGGCCGTGCGGACATCGACTACAACAAGTGCGTTTCCTGCGGTCAGTGCCTGGTCAACTGTCCCTTTGGCGCAATTAGTGATAAAGGCCAAATCTACCAGCTGATTCAGAGCTTCAATAAAGGTGACCGCATTTACGCTCTGGTGGCTCCCGCCTTTGTAAACCAGTTTCCTTCTCTGTCGCAGACTGGCAAGTTCCGTGCTGCGCTGAAAGCACTGGGCTTTTATGATGTAGTAGAAGTCGCAATTGGCGCCGACCTTTGCACCGTGGACGAAGCCAAGGACTTTTTGAAGGAAGTTCCGGCCGAAAAGCCGTTTATGGCTACTTCCTGCTGCCCTGCCTGGAGCATGATGGCAAAGAAAACCTTCCCTGATTTGGCCAAGAACATTTCCATGACCATGACCCCCATGGTGTTTACGGCTCGTATGCTGAAGCGTGCCGATCCGGAAGCTCGTATGTGCTTTATCGGTCCCTGCGCTGCGAAAAAGCTGGAGGCCAGCCGCCGCTCCGTTCGCAGCGACGTGGACTTCGTGCTGACCTTTGAGGAGCTGTCTGGCATCATTCAGGCTAAGGACCTGGATTTTGACTCTCTGGAAACCAACGAAGAAGATTTGAACCTGGCTTCGGCTGCTGGCCGTGGATTTGCAGTATCCGGTGGTGTTGCGCAGGCCGTATCCAACAAGATTCATGAATGGTATCCCGACAAAGAAGTCCAGGTTGCTGCCGCACAAAGCCTGGCCGACTGCAAAAAGCTGTTGATGCTGGCAAAAGCCGGAAAATACAACGGCTATCTGCTGGAAGGCATGGCTTGTCCCGGCGGCTGTATCGGCGGTGCAGGTACCATTGCGGATCCGGTCAAGACGGCTGCTCTGCTGAACAAGTACAAATCCGAAGCTCCGTTTACCGATCCGGAAGACAGTGCTTTCATCAACAACATTCACTTTTTGAAAGACGGCGCAGACGATTTGAAGGACTGATTGCCGTTCATCCGCTAAAAGAAAAATCCCCACCCAGTATTTCAACAATACCGGGTGGGGATTTTGTTTTACTTGTGGTACTTCATGCCGTTGTTAATGGTGCAGGCCCGATAGATTTGCTCTGTCAGAACCAATCGTGCCATCTGATGCGGCATGGTAATGCGTCCCATACTGAATTTCAGGCTTGCCGCCTGCTTCACCGACGGAGCCAAACCATGCGACGAGCCAATGACAAAAGCCACATCACCATTGCCGCTTTGGGCGCGGTCCGCCAGGTAGCCTGCCAGTTCTTCACTGGAAAGCTGCTTACCTTCAATGCAAAGCGCCACAATGGCAGCGCCCTTTTTCACGCTGGCAAAAATGGCCTTTGCTTCTTTTTCCAATGCTTTTTCAATTACCGCCGGGCTGGCATTCTTTTCCTGAATGTTTTCTTCTGGCAGCTCCACGATTTGAAAGCTGGCAAATGCACTCAGGCGCTTTTGATATTCCGCTACGCCTTCCGCAAAATATTTCGCATTGCACTTACCCAGACAAATCAGCTGAATATTCTGCATTGTTTGCCTCCTTACAGCAGCGTGAGCTGCTCGGTCAAATCGTCCTCGCGAATCAGCGCACCTGCTGCAGGCAGGCTGCGTACACGATAGCGGTGCGGATTGTTGATTTCCAGTTCCGCCGCCGGTTTCACGCTGACAATGGTCTGCTTCTTTTTCAGCGTGATTACTGCCACGCCCTGGCTGTCACGGGTAGCCTTTTCGGAAATCTGTGCCGTACCAACCATCAGCATGCGGCCGCCGGAAGTGCGAACTGCAATTTCCGTTTCCTCCGGCAGATACAGCATATGGGTCAACGCAGCCTTATTGCAGTATGCCTTCAGCAGCTTGCGGCGATTCTGCTTGGTCTCATAGGTACTCAGCGGAATTTTTGCAAACTTGCCGTTCTCGTAAGCAAACAGCATCCAGCCCTTGTAGTCCAGCGTAGGCAGCATAAAGATGGGATTTTCGCCCTCGTCCATACCCAGAGCACTGGGCAGATAAACGCCCATCTGGCTGGCCTTGCCGTCCTCAAAATCACCAATGCGGCACTTATAGACCTGGTGCTGATCGGTAAACAGCAGGAGTTCCAGATTGTTCCGGGTCTCTGCCTGCCAAATGACCTCATCGCCTTCCTTCAGCTTCTGCTCACCGCTCATGCGCAGGCTTTGGGGCGTGATTTTCTTAAAGTAACCTTCTCTGGTAAAGAAGATGGTAACCGGATAATCGGCCATAGCCGGGGTAGTATCTTCGTTTACATCCTCCGGCACATCGTACAACACTTCGCTGCTGCGCGGCTTGCCATACTTCTTCGCCACAGCCGCCAGCTCGTTCATAATGATCTTGCGGATGCGTGCCGGGCGCTTGAGGATGTCCTCCAAATCAGCAATGGCCTGTTCCAGTTCTTCGATTTCAGCAGTACGCTTCAGGATATACTCACGGTTCAGATGACGCAGCTTGATTTCTGCCACATACTCTGCCTGAACTTCGTCGATACCAAAGCCAATCATCAGGTTCGGCACAACCTCTGCTTCTTCCGCAGTTTCGCGCACGATTTTGATGGCCTTATCAATATCCATCAGGATTGCTTCCAGACCTTTGAGCAGGTGCAAGCGCTTCTGCTTGCCTGACAGCTCGTATGCGGTGCGGCGGCGGACACACTCCATACGGAATGTGGTCCACTCGTTCAAGATTTCACGCACACCCATAACATGGGGCTGACCGGACACCAGAATATTAAAGTTGCAGCTAAAGCTGTCTTCCAGCGGCGTTGCCTTGAACAGACGTGCCATCAGCTTTTCCGGGTCCTGGCCGCGCTTCAAATCCAGCGTCAGCTTCAAACCGTTCAAGTCGGTTTCATCGCGCATATCGCTGATTTCCTTGATGCGGCCCTGCTTGACCAGATCGGCAATCTTGTCCATGATTGCCTCCACCGTTGTGGTGGGGGGAATCTGGGTGATTTCGATCATGTTGTTGCCCACAACCTGGTAGCGCGCACGCACCTTAACGCTGCCGCGACCGTTCTCTACGATGTTCTTCATTTCTGCGGCATCGTACAGGATTTGGCCGCCGCCCACAAAATCAGGAGCCGGCATCGTAGACAAGATGTCGTGTTCCGGGTCCTTCATCAGCGCAATGGTGGTGTTGCACAGCTCTGCCAGATTGAACGAGCAGATGTTGCACGCCATACCAACTGCAATGCCCAGCGTATTGTTTGCCAAAATGGTGGGGAACGTTACGGGCAGCAAAGTTGGCTCCGTAGTTTCACCGTCATAGTTGGGCACAAAATTGACCGTGTCCTTATCAATGTCACGGAACAGCTCCTCACATACCGGTTCCAGCTTGGCCTCGGTATAACGGGATGCTGCGTAGGACATATCGCGGCTGTATGCCTTACCAAAGTTACCCTTGCTGTCCACATACGGAACCAGCAGGCTTTCGTTGCCGCGGCCCATACGCACCATGGTTTCGTAAATGGCGGCATCGCCATGGGGGTTCAGATGCATCGTGCTGCCAACGATGTTGGCAGACTTGGTGCGTTTGCCCTTCAGCAGATTCATCTCGTACATCGTATACAACAGTTTACGGTGTGCCGGTTTGAAGCCGTCGATTTCCGGCAGCGCGCGGCTGACGATAACGCTCATCGCGTAGGGCATATAGTTGGTTTCCAACGTATTGGTGATAGGGTCCTCCAGCACTGAGCCGGCGTTCAGGATCTCTACCCCTTCGCCCAGCTGGGGGCGAACTTTTTTCATTTGCTTTTTCGCATTCTTTTTGGCCATGCGTATTCCTCTCAATGCTAATTATTGTATTAAGACAGATCCAGCTCGTCCAGATATTCGGCGCCGTGCTCCGCAATGTGCTTTTTACGGCCTGCCAGGTTGTCGCCCAGCAGAATATCGAACATTTCTGCGGTAGCCTCTGCTTCTGTAGGCATTACCTTAATCAGGCGGCGGCTCTCCGGATTCATCGTGGTCAGCCACATCATCTCCGGATCGTTTTCGCCCAAACCTTTGGAGCGCTGAATCGAGCACTTCTGGCCTTCGATGCGGCTCAGAATATTGGCTTTTTCCGATTCTGTATAGGCAAAATAGGTGTGATCCTTCGTGTTGATTTCATACAAAGGCGATTCTGCGATATACACATAGCCCTTCTGAATCAGCGTGGGCATCAGACGATACAGCATCGTCAGAATCAGCGTACGAATCTGGTAGCCGTCCACGTCCGCGTCGGTACAGATGACGATCTTATTGAAGCGCAGGTTGTCCAGATTAAAGGTAGCCAGCTCCTTATTGCGCTTGCCGCCCATCTCGACGCCGCAACCCATGACCTTCACCAGGTCCACAATAATGTCAGACTTGAAAATGCGGTCATAGTCCGCTTTCAGGCAGTTCAGAATCTTACCACGCACCGGCATGATTGCCTGGAACTCACTGTCGCGGCTGGTCTTGACGGCGCCCATAGCAGAATCGCCCTCGACGATATACAGCTCGCGGCGAGCAGGGTCCTTGGTGCGGCAGTCCACGAATTTTGCCACACGGTTTGCCAAATCCACCTGCGTGGACAGGGTCTTTTTGATGCTCTGGCGCGTCTTTTCTGCGTGTTCACGGCTCTGCTTATTCACCAGCACCTGCTGGGCCAGCTTTTGGGCTTCGTCCGGCTTTTCGATAAAGTAGACTTCCAGATAATGCTTCAGGAAATCTGTCATCGCCTGACCGATGAACTTATTGGTAATTGCCTTTTTGGTCTGGTTCTCGTAGCTGGTTCGGGTCGAAAAACTAGAGGAAACATACACCAGGCAGTCTTCAACGTCCTGGAACGTGATGCTGCTCTCGTTTTTCTTGTACATATTCTTTTCTTTCAGATACTTGTTGATCTGATTGGTAAATGCCGTATGCAATGCACGCTCCGGCGTACCGCCATGCTCCAGCCAGCTGGAGTTGTGGTAGAATTCTGCTGCCTGCACCTTATTAGAGAAGCAGAACGCAGCGCTCATCTTGACCTTATAATCCGGCTGATCTTCACGGTCACGACCTTCGGCCTCGGATTCGCAATAGAACACCGGTGTCAGCGGGTCCGAACCAGCCAGCTCTGCCACATAGTCCTCGATGCCCTTTTGGTAGCACCAGCTTTCCTTCCAGGGCTTGCCGGTAGCAGGGTCCGGTTCTTTTTCATCGGTAAAGGTCAAGGTCAGGCCTGCATTTACAACAGCCTGGCGCTTGAGCGTATCGCGGTAGTATGCGCCCGGCACATTGATGTCCGTAAAAACGGCCTCGTCCGGTTTCCAGCGAATCACGCTGCCGGTACGGCGGCCTTTGTACTCTTCTTTCTGCAAGCCGCCCACATTTTCGCCCTTCTTAAAATCCAGGTGATAGTGGGTTTTGTCGCGGTAAATATCCGCCGTCATCCATGCCGACGCATACTGGGTCGCACACAGGCCCAGGCCGTTCAGACCCAGGCTGAATTCATAGTTATCTGCGCCTTCGCCGTACTTACCGCCGGCATACATCTCACAGAACAGCAGTTCCCAGTTATATCGATTCTCGCCGTTGTTCCAATCCACAGGCATACCACGGCCGAAGTCCTCGACCTGTACGCTGCCGTCCTTAAAACGTGTCACATGAATGGTATCTCCGTAGCCGTCACGAGCTTCGTCGATGGAGTTTGACACGATTTCAAAGATGGAATGGGCACAGCCTTCTACACCATCCGAGCCAAAAATAACGGCCGGGCGCTTGCGCACACGGTCGGCACCTTTCAGGCTGGTAATACTTTCATTTCCGTATTCCTGTTTTCTTGCTGCCATGCAGCCACCTCCGCAGGGTCATTTTGCGGCACAATGCGGAGTCCTCTGCGTCAAAACGCAGAAAATTCCGCATTGTGCCAATTTGATATACTCTATTATTAATAGCATAGCCCCCACAGAAAAGTCAAATCGCTTTGTCTCGTTTCCACCTGGAATAGGCATCCTGCACGATTTTGCGGAATACAGTCCCATAGTTTCATAAAAGATTACTTTTTACTTGACATTCTTTTCCTGTCATGATATATTTATGTAGCACCAAGTGGTGTGAACAGAATATATCGCGGGGTAGAGCAGCTTGGTAGCTCGTCGGGCTCATAACCCGGAGGTCGCAGGTTCAAATCCTGTCCCCGCAACCACCAAAACGCATGAAATTTGATTTCATGCGTTTTTTCTTTTTCACCGATGTATGCTTCCCTGCGTTCCAGCAGAACGCATTTTCATTTCACGCATACGCCGGCAAACCCATACTCTCTACTGCCTTGTATTGTATCCACCAGCAAACTATGTTACAATATTTCATGGTTCAGGATGCAGCCTCTTGCCAGATTGCATCTCTGTTTTGTATTGTCCATTACTGCTGTCGATCCTCCATCGGTAGCAGTTCTTTTTTATCTTCACGCTGTGAAAGGAGCGAACCTTTTATGAAAATCGCAGTATTCGGAAGCGGCAGCTGGGGCACGGCACTGGCCATGCTGCTTTTGGAAAACGGCCACAACGTTACCCTGTGGTCTTATCAAGAAGAACAGGCGCAGCAAATGCGCCAGACCCACGAAAATCCACTGTTACCCGGCGTACATTTGCCGGAAACTCTGGAAATCACCAGTGATATGCATTGTGCCGCTGGATGCGGCGCTGTGGTACTGGCTACTCCTTCCTTTGCCGTTCGGTCTACTGCACACCAGCTGGCTGAATTTTTGGACGAAGGTGCCATTCTGGTTTCGGTATCGAAAGGTATCGAAAAGGACAGTTCCCTCACCATGACCCAAATCATCGCGCAAGAAGTGGACAGCAGTCATCCTGTGGTTGCACTGTCCGGACCTTCTCACGCAGAAGAGGTTGCACGCAAGGTTCCCACCGCTGTGGTTTCCGCTTCCAAAAGCCAGCAGGCCGCCGAAACCGTGCAGGATCTGTTTATGAACGAGCATTTCCGCGTGTATGCGTCTGACGATATCCTGGGCGTAGAGCTTTCCGCTGCCTTCAAAAATATCATTGCCTTATGCGCAGGCTGCTGTGACGGTCTGGGCTTTGGTGACAACACGAAAGCAGCGCTGATTACCCGTGGCCTTACCGAAATTGCTCGTCTTGGCGAAGCGCTGGGCGGCCGCAAGGAAACCTTTGCCGGACTGACCGGTGTAGGTGATCTGATTGTCACCTGCACTTCGATGCACTCGCGCAATCGCCGCTGCGGTATTCTGATTGGCAAAGGCATGAAACCTGCACAGGCCGTGGAGGAAATCGGTGCCGTGGTCGAAGGCTACTACGCTGCCGCCAACGCCAAGAGTCTTGCCGACAAGACCAATGTAGAAATGCCGATTTTGCAGGCAGCATACCAGGTGCTGTATCAGGATGCCGATCCCCGCCAGATGATTCTTAATCTGATGACCCGCGCCAAAAAGCATGAAATTGAAGAAAGCTGGATTTAATTTTCCTGTTTTTATGAAAAAGGCTTGACAATCCATATTTTCCGCGATATACTTATTAAGCTCAGTTGAGCAAGGTAAATATATCGCGGGGTAGAGCAGCTTGGTAGCTCGTCGGGCTCATAACCCGGAGGTCGCAGGTTCAAATCCTGTCCCCGCAACCACCAAACAGATCATCGCAAGATGGTCTGTTTTTCTTTTGCCAGAATTTCCCTATGCTGATTCTGGCAAAAGTTGAAGTTGAGTTTTTTCGTTTTTTTTGCTACAATAAATAGCATTGAAATGAAACAGGACGTATCTGCGTGAAACATTTGTTCAGCGTTTTCCTGCAAAGCGCAGCAGATGCCGCAGAAAAGGAAAGGTAGATTATTGTGCCAATTGTTGTTGTGGGCAATGTTTTTGTAGACATTAAAGGTTTTCCCGATAATAAGTATATTCCCGCCGGAAGAAACGCCGGCAGTGTCGAAACCGTGCATGGCGGCGTTGGCCGAAATGTAGCTGAGGATATTGCCAATATCGAGCTGCGCCCTCGTTTCGTCAGTATGGTGGATGACACTGCACAGGGTGCTGAGGTCATTGAAAAGCTCAACCATCACAAGGTAGATACCCGTTATGTCATTTCCGCTCCGGATGGCATGGGTATTTGGCTGGCGGTTTTTGACGGTACCGGCGATATTGCAGCGGCCATTTCCAAACGCCCCAATATGGACCCCATCGTCACACTGCTGGAAGAACACGGCGATGAGATTTTCGCAGACGCAGACAGCGTAATCGTGGAAATCGACATGGACAAGGACATTATCAAGCAGGTATTCAAGTACGCTGAAAAGTACCACAAACCGGTATACGCCGTTGTTGCCAATATGACCATTGCTTCTCAGCGCAGAGACTTCTTCCATTCCATTGACTGCTTTGTTTGCAACGAGCAGGAAGCCGGTATGCTTTTCGTGGAGGACTTCTCCAAGCTGACCCCCGATGAGCTTTGCGAGCGCCTTTCTCAAAAGGTAATCAGCGCGCAGATTCCTTCCATGATTGTAACGATGGGCAGCCGCGGTGCTGTATACGCCAGCATGAAGGGCGAAAAGGGCACCTGCCCCGCCAAAAAGGTAGATGTACAGGACACCACCGGCGCAGGTGACGCGTTCTGTGCTGGTGCAGCTGCCGGCCTGACCTATGGCAAGAGCCTGAAGGAAGCGGTCGAAATCGGTACAACGCTGGCTTCGTCTGTTTTGAGCCTTTCCGAAAATGTCTGCCCCAGATTCCTTCCCAGCGAGCTGGGCATCCAGGTAGATATGCAGGACTAAACCTCTGCAACTGCTTTTTATAAACAAGTTTCCCCTGACGCAACAAGCAGATTACGCTGCATCAGGGGGCTTTCTATATTCAGAAAGAAAAACACGACACCGGCCTTTTCCATCGTGGAACCGGCTGCTTTTTCGATTTGTTGACAGGAGATTTCATGGCCAGATATTTCAATTCCAGTGATAAATGCAAGCCGCTGGTTTCCGACGATCTCAGCGAGTTCCTCGAGCAGCTTTCTTTTCACGTGAACAGCGTCGGAACCTGGAAATGTGAAAAAAAGACCGTCGCAAACTATACCATCAACGACGTTGAATTTATTTTCTACACCTCCGGTGAAAGCACTACAACCATCCTGGGCGCAAAACACACCTGCCATGCCAATGACTTTATGGTGTTGCAGCCCATGCAGCTCTACACCTCGGAAAGTGCTGATGCTATGAAAACCGAATATCAATTCATCCACTTTGAGGTGCAGCCCATCCGCTACCTGGAGCCTTTTCTGGATTACTTTCACTCTGCTGTCACCCATGTGCAAAATCCGGAACGCGTACTGCGTTTGATTCAGATGATTCAGTGTGAAGTCAAAGCCATGGAACCGGGATATGTCAGCAATATCAACGCACTGATCAAACTGCTTTCCGTTGAAGTGATTCGTGGCCAGACAGCCAACCTGAATTCCAAACCGGCTGTTACTTCCGTGCATACTTCGGCAACGGAATTGTTCGTGGATCAGTGCATCGCCTACATTGGAAACAACCTGAAAGGCGATTGCTCGGTGCAAAAGCTAAGCCAGCATTTTTCCGTGTCCAGCAATTACATCTACAAATCCTTTATGAAGGTACTGAACGAATCGCCCAGCCGTTATGTGACACGAATGCGAATGTTCCGTGCAAAATCTTTGCTTTTAACCGATTTGTTTACCATCGAGGAGGTTGCCGAAGAGGTCGGCTACACTTCCCTGGCACACTTTTCCAAAGTATTCAAAGAGAACAATGATTGCAGCCCCAGCGAATATCGCAAACAAAATCAGATATAAAAAAGCCCCGAATGGTTCGCCATTCGGGGCTTTTTCTTGTTTTATGTATCTCGCAGATTACTTTGCTGCCTGCTTCAGGCACTCAGCAACTGCATCCATGATACGGCCGCTGCTCAGGGTAGCGCCAGTGTAAGCGTCTACATCCACAGAGTTTTCTGCCACGATAGTGCTGGGGATATTCTCCAGAGCACCCTTTGCCACAGCTTCGGTCTCGTGCTGTTCCACGATCTCGACATTTGCGATCTTGCCGTCTGCAATGGTGGTCTTAACGGTCATGTCGCCTTCCTGGCCCTTAACGGTAGCGGTGTACTCGCCATCGTTCAGTGCGGTGCTCATGTCAAAGCGAGCTGCCTTTTCCGGAGCAGCTTCTTCCGTCTTGCCGGCGGGAGAAGGACGCTTTTCGTTGCCCAGGATGTAATCAGCAGCGCTTTCGCCTGCGATACGGCCCCAGGTCAGAGCATTGGAAATGGTAAAGCCCATGTATGCAGAGTTTGCAGATGCTTCGCCTGCAACGTACAGGCCTTCGATGGTAGAACCGTCTGCACGGATCACTTCTGCCCACTCGTTACGAGCAACGCCACCGTAGGTGATGATCTCGCAAGGAACAACTGCAACTGCAATGTAGGGAGCCTTCAGCTGGGTCAGGCCCTGGTCAGGAGTGCGCTTGAACTGAGCATCGAAGCCCTCCTCAGCAGCCTTGTTGTAGCTGTTGATGGTCTCATTCAGCGCAGCTGCATCCACGCCGATCTTCTCAGCCAGCTCATCAATGGTGTCAGCCTTGATGTACTCCATTTCAGAAGCACGGGGAGTCTTGTTCTCGGTAACGGTTGCTTCGTCAGCGATTGCCCAAATGTAGCCCTTGCCATCCTTGTGCATCTGGTCGAAGATGGGACGGTTCAGGTTCTGGGACATGTAGCCCTGGTCACGCTCGTTCATGAAGCGCTTGCCCTCTGCGCCGACAAAAACCAGGTTGGGGGTCTTGCTAATCAGGCCGGAAACGTTCGCACTGCCGGAAGTACCGTTGTGCTCAGACATGATCTCGTAGTCCTTCAGAACTGCCATCAGGTGATCAGTATGGGTCAGAGCAGCACCGATATTGCTTGCCATAACCAGGCCGTCGCCGGTGCAGGAGCCAAAACCGATACCGTAGGTACCCTTGTACTCAGGGTCCAGGCGAGCAGTCAGCTCGGGGTTGTTTGCGTAGCCGCCGGTAGCAATCATGATTGCCTTAGCGCCGATGGTCATTTCGCCATCCTTGGTGTTGCACTTCACAGCAACAGCCTTGCCGGTTTCATCGGTGAGAATCTGGATAGCTGTGGTATCGGTCATAACTTCGATGCCAGCCTTGTCCAGTGCAGCCTGGAAGGGCTCACGCATACCTTCGCCAGCGCCTTCTACAACGTGCATCATTTCCAGCGGACCGTAGCCAACCAGAACGTCGCTCTTGAAAGGCATTGCCAGGCGATCGACCAGCCAGTCGATGGTCTGACCGCTGCGGCCGACGGTGACCTTTGCCAGGTCGGTATCCAGACGGTAGCTTGCGTTGTGCATCAGGTTTGCGTACATTTCGTCAAAGTTGGTGGGAACGGAAGGCTCTGCCTTCTGTACCTTGGAATCAAAACCAGCGATCATACCCTGCGAGATAAAGGTAGTACCGCCGATCTGACCCAGCTTTTCCACGACCAGAACGTCTTCCACGCCCTTGTCGCTTGCTTCGATAGCAGCTGCCAGGCCTGCGCCGCCGCCGCCAATTACCAGGAAGTCTACTTCCTTATCATACTTTGCAGCTTCAGCGTTATTCTTTTCAGCTGCAACATTACTGGAAGATCCGCCGGCACAGCCGGTGATCATCGTCAGCATCAGTACCAATACCAATGCCATGCTTACAAATTTCTTCATGTTTTGCCTCCTTTTTTGATGCGCCACAATGATAACATTTTATCAAGCATCTGTCTTGCAGTTATCGTTCGACTATTTGCATATTTCGATATAATTGCGGTAAATTTAAGTTTTTTTGCTTATTTCGAGACGAAATTTATATAAATCCGCTCTCTTTTCATATTTTTCCGGTTATAACGCACAAGAGGCATCGGTCCTCAATGAAACCGATGCCTCTTGTTTTCATTTTTCTTTACATCATCGGACTGACCAGACGCAAAACATCATCAAACAGACGTCCCCAGAATGTATCCTTGCAGTCCTGCATCGTTACCCGGTGGCTCTGTTGATCGTATACATTCAGAAAATCCTTTTTGATGTCCCGCAGAATACTGCCACCCTGAAACAAAACGCCATCCTCAAAATGAAGATACAGACTGCGGTAATCCAGATTGATGGTGCCCACCATACCAATGCAATCGTCGCTCATGATGCCTTTTGCGTGCAAAAAGCCTGGCGTATAGGTATAAATCTTAACACCTGCCCGCAGCAGCGGCGAAAAATAGGAGCGCGTCAGCCGATACACCAGCGGCTTATCCGGAATACCCGGTACGCCGATCCGCACGTCCACGCCTCGCTTGGCTGCCAGGCTCAACGCCACCATCATTTCATGGTCGATAATCAGGTACGGAGTAAAGATATATACATAATTCACCGCCTGTGCCAATATGTCTAAATACAGACCTTCTGCCACAAGCTCATCATCCAGCGGACTTTCCCCGAACGGCTGTACAATGCCGTCGCTCTGGGGCATCCGTGCGCCATGTGCGCTGGGATGATAGGTATGGAAGCTGTCATCCGTCGGGTCGAATGCGTTCCACGTCTGCAAAAACAGCACCGTCAGATTCCACACCGCTGCACCTTCCAGACGAACTGCCGTATCCTTCCAATAACCGAAACGCTGTTTTTTGTTAATATACTCATCCGCAATATTGATGCCGCCGGTATATCCCACTACGCCATCCACCACGGTAATTTTTCGGTGATCCCGATGATTCATTACAATCGCCAGCAACGGTTGGGCCGGATTAAATGGAATACAGCGAATCCCATTTTCCCGCAGCTGCTCCGCCAGATGCGTAGGCGCACCCATAGAACTGCCGATATCATCATAAATCACACGCACCTCAACGCCCTTCGCCGCTTTGCGTTTTAAGATGTCAAATACTTTCTGCCACAGTGCGCCTTCGGAAATGATGAAATATTCCAGAAAAATAAAGTGCTGCGCGTTTTCCAAGTCCTCCAGCATAGCTGCAAAAGCATCTTCGCCGGTTGGATAGTATTTACTCTGTGTGTTTTCCGCAGCAGGGCTTGGACTGTAATTGGTCAAATACCGGCTCAATGCCCGCCTGCGCGGCGGAATTTTGTCTTCAATATGCTCCGGCTGCGCCAATGCCGCTAAATGCTTTTGCTTAACCTGTTCCATACAGCGCCGCATTTCTCTGCCGGGGCGCTTATCACCAAACAGCAGGTACAGCGCACCGCCCAGCAGCGGCAGCATACAGCACAATAGAATCCATGCAATTTTGTAAGCAGGCGTCAGCTCCTTGCGAATCAGGTAAAGTACCATCAACGCACTTAACAGATTCAGACCCATCTGAATCACTGCCTGGTACTCAGCCAAACCAAAGAACAGTTCGCACAAGCAAATCATCTGCAAAATGACCAGCACTGCCACCATGCAGATTCGATTAGTCAGAATGTGATACAGCTTCTTCATGTGCCGCCTCCCCACTGCCGAATTTTCTTTAGTATACCACAAATCGAAATGCGCAGACAGCAAAAAACTTCGATTTCATGCCAGCGCTCTGCATAAAATAAAAGCCCCGACGTGATTTTTCATCACATCGGGGCTTTGTTCGTATGGTACAGAGCACACGGTTTTTCCTGGCCGGAATCTCCGTCGTGCCGTTTCTTTATTTGGTGCAAAAGAGTGCTTATGCCAACGCTCCCACAAGCCATGGAATCAAATCGATCAAAAGCACGCCTACACCACAAACAAGGATCACCTTTTTCATCTTGCCGTCTGCTTTTGCCGCTTTATCGATTTTGTCGGCGAACAGAACACATACTCCAACCAGAAGTAAAAGGATCCAATTCAAATCCATATGGAATACCTCCCTCTGCCCGGAACGATCTGCATACTTTCTTTAGCGATTCTTGTACATTTCCTCGTAGTACTTCTGGTAGTTGCCACTGGTCACATTGTTCATCCACTCTTCGTGTGCCAAGTACCAATCAATCGTCTTGACGATGCCCACTTCAAACGGAGTCTCCGGATACCAGCCCAGATCATTCTTGATCTTGGTGGGGTCGATACCATAGCGGCGATCATGGCCCAGGCGGTCAGCAACGTGCTTGATCAGATCCTCGCTGATACCTGCATCGTTCAGGCGGTCGTGCAGCTGGTTGATAATGGTCTTAACGATAAAGATGTTGGGGCGCTCGTTGTGGCCGCCAACATTATAAACCTCGCCGATCTTGCCGCCATTGATGACCATGTCAATTGCCTTGCAGTGATCCTCCACATACAGCCAGTCGCGGATCTGCATACCGTCGCCGTATACCGGCAGCTGCTTGTGGTTCTTCACGTTGTTGATCATCAGGGGAATCAGCTTCTCCGGGAACTGGTAGGGGCCGTAGTTGTTGGAGCAGCGAGTGATGTTGATGGGCATACCGTAGGTGTCGTGGAATGCCTTTACGAACATATCTGCGCTTGCCTTGCTGCTGGAATAGGGGCTGTGGGGGTCCAGCGGAGTGGTCTCCATAAAGTAGCCTTCCGCACCCAGCGTACCATACACTTCGTCGGTAGAAACCTGCAGGTACTTCTTGCCTTCCTTCCAAGTCTTGGTTTCGGCGTCATACCAGGCTTCTTTTGCGCGCTGCAGCAGGTTGACCGTGCCCATCACGTTGGACTGTACAAAGATCTCCGGATTGGTAATGCTGCGGTCCACATGGCTCTCGGCTGCAAAGTTGACAACGTAGTCAAAATCGTACTTTGCGAACAGCTCAGATACCAGTTCCTTATCGCAGATATCACCCTGTACAAAAACATGGCGGGGGTCGCCTTCTACGTCCTTCAGGTTTTCCAGGTTGCCGGCATAGGTCAGCTTGTCCAGGTTCACCAGCAGGATATCATCGTACTTGTTCAGCATATAGTACACGAAGTTGGAGCCGATAAAGCCGGCGCAGCCCGTGATCAGATAAGTCTTTTTCATACAGCGTCCTCTTTACTTATTTTCTTTCATTCCGTTTTCGCCGTCCCAATTTTCAAAGAAAACGGCCAGTGCCTGTTTCCAGTCACGCACATGATTGCCTACGGTGCAGCGCAGCATGCGGTTATCCAAAGCACTCCATGCCGGACGATCTGCGGATTCCGGATGCTTTGCCTTATACTCAGCACTGGTACAGGGGGCAACCGTAGCATCTACGCCGGACAGGCGGATGATCTCGCTGGCAAAATCATACCAGGAGCAAACGCCCTCGCCAGTGCAGTGGTACAGGCCATACTCATGGGTCACGCACAACTGCAAAATCTCGTGTGCCAGGTCTACGGCATTGGTAGGATTGCCCAGCTGATCGTTCACGACTTCCAGCTGGCCAAACTTCTTGCCTGCATTTACGATGGTCTTTACAAAGTTCTTGCCGTAGTAGCTGTACAGCCATGCCGTACGCACAATGAAGTGGCGGTGGCAGAACTGTTCCACATATTTTTCGCCCATCAGCTTGGTGGTGCCATATGCGCTGATGGGGCCGGTCATGGTAGCTTCATCCTGGGGGATGCCGCCGTTTTCCCGGCCGGAGAATACATAGTCGGTAGAAACATGAACCAGGCGTGCGCCTGCCTTTTCTGCTGCCTGTGCCAGGTTACGGGGACCGATGGCATTTGCCTTGAATGCGGTATCATGATTCGTCTCACAGCCATCCACATTGGTGAAGGCTGCACAGTTGATAATCACATCCGGACGATGCCGACGTACAAACTCGTTGGTTTCCTCGTAATTGCTGATATCCAGCTCCGGCAGGTCCACGGCAATCACCGTAGCATTACGCAGCTTTTCCGGGATAGGGCCGATTTCACTATATCCCTGCCACAGCTGTTTTCTCAACTCTGTGCCCAGCTGTCCCTTACTGCCCGTAATTAAAACTTTCATAGTAAACCTCGCTTAGTAGCGCAGCTTGTCATCTGCTACATTCTTCAGATGCTGGCCATACGGAGATTTGCCGTAACGCTGTGCGGATTCCAACAATTTTTCCCGTGTGATCCAGCCATATTTATAACCGATTTCTTCCGGTGCGCTGATCTTGATGCCCTGGCGCTTTTCCACCATCTGTACAAAGTCAGCCGCTTCCACCAGGCTGTCCATCGTACCGGTATCCAGCCACGCAAAGCCACGGCCCAGCAGCTGAACGTCCAAGTCACCCTGTTCCAGATACATCTCGTTCAGCGTAGTGATTTCCAGTTCGCCGCGTGCGCTGGGCTTGACCTTCTTGGCCATTTCCACAACCTTTTTATTGTAGAAGTACAGGCCGGTGACTGCATAATTGCTCTTGGGCTGTTCGGGCTTTTCTTCCACGCTCAGCACTTTGCCGTCCTTGTCGAACTCAACAACGCCAAAACGTTCGGGGTCCTGTACATAGTAGCCAAACACGGTGCAGCGGTCGTTCTTTTCTGCATTTTCCTTGGCGGTCTTCAAAATGCGGGAGAAGCCCGCACCGTAGAAAATGTTATCGCCCAGCACCATAGCGCAGCTGTCGTCGCCGATAAAGTCTTCGCCCAGCAGGAAAGCCTGTGCCAGGCCGTCCGGAGAAGGCTGCACCTTGTACTGCAGATGCACACCGAACTGGCTGCCATCGCCCAGCAGCGCCTCAAATCGGGGCGTATCCGTGGGGGTAGAAATGATCAGAATGTCCTGAATGCCAGCCAGCATCAGCGTGGACAGCGGATAATAGATCATAGGTTTGTCATAGACGGGCAGCAGCTGTTTGCTGGTGACCATCGTTAAAGGATACAGTCGCGTGCCGGCACCGCCGGCCAGAATAATGCCTTTCATATCGTGCACTCCTTATTTGATACAGGATAAGTTGTGCAGCTTTCTCAAAGCGGAGCTGCGTCCGCTATATACAAAAATTAAAACCGGAAGCCCCACTTGGAAAAATAACGCAGCATGCTCTTTGTCTGCATCTTAAAATGGGCACAGTCCGTATGGGGGGCGCGATGCCAGGCATGAATCGCAGTAAACTGGGGCAGCAGGTAAACCTTACCTTCCTGCCAGGCCTTCTGGGTCAGGTCTGCATCTTCCACATACATAAAGTAGCCTTCGTCGAAGCCACCGATCTTTTTCATCACATCGGTACGCAGCATAGAAAAGCTGCCCGTACAGAATTCAATTTCAGTCGGCTTGGACAAATCGGCATCTGCCATCACATATCGATCATGAAAGTGTTTCAAAAATCCCAGATAGGGCAACTGTCGATAGATTAGTGCCAACGCACTGCACTTTTTCAGTGGCAGGATTTGTTCTCTTCCATCCGGGAACTTCAGGCTGGGTCGTGCCATGACAGCCTGTGGATTTTGTTCCATCCAATCTGCCATATCGCTCAGCACATCGCTTTCCACCAGGATGTCCGGGTTCAAGATAAAGTGATAATCGCTGGTCAGCTCGTTCAGTACCAGATTATGGCCACCGCCAAAGCCTTTATTTTTGGGGCTGCGAATCAATCGCACCTCCTGATTCTCGCCGCAGGAAAGCCTGCCGTTGGTCAGAGCAGCCTGCAAGGTATCGCCGGAATGGTCCGGGCTGGCATTATCGACCAAATATAAGGTCAATGCATATTTTTGGGTATAACGCAACACAGAAGCCGCTGCAGCCAGTGCCTCCTCTGCTCCATTATATACCACAATCGTTGCGCTTAGTGTAGGCATAACTCCTCCATAGTAAATGGTTACATTTTATTTTACTATTTTTCCCCGTATAAATCAACTGTAACCAATTTTCCGCACAGGCAGTAAAAGAAATCCACCATTTGCTTGCTTTTGGTGGAAAATCAGCCTTTCTGCCGAAGCCGACGGCTAGCGTGCATTTCTCTGCACAGGCGCATAAAAACAAAAAGAGGTCTATCTTTCGATAGACCTCTAATTGGTCGGAGCAGCGGGATTTGAACCCACGGCCTCCTCGTCCCGAACGAGGCGCGCTACCAACTGCGCTATGCCCCGAAAAAAATTGCCGCGGCAGCTGTCAGCTGCTGCGGCAGGTAGTGGTTGGGGATGAGAGAATCGAACTCCCACTGGCGGAGTCAGAGTCCGCTGCACTACCATTATGCGAATCCCCATTGGATCATTGTCTTTGGGTTTGTGTCCCGCCGACGTTGATTATTATACTCACCTTGCCTTCTTTTGTCAACACATTTTTTGAAGTTTTTTATTTTTTCTTTTACCTTAGTATTTAGCCATAAAAGTTTTACTCATTCATCTGTCAGTAGTATATATATTGCTACGCAATTTGCTTATTACGCTTTCATTCTACAATAAACTGCCATCTGAAAGGAATTCTTCCGTCAATACATTCAACCTCCTCGAGCGATTTTGTTTCCAC
>JAHHRK010000022.1 GCA_020025795.1 Faecalibacterium sp.
ATACGATATACCGGCTGGTAGAAGCCTTTGGTGTCAACCAGCCAGTCCAACTTGCAGGAACCTACTTCTACGCAAGCTGAGGCATAATGCTCCAGTAATTTTCCATAAAAGCTGTGGCCCTCCTGTAACTTCTGGATTGCCTGCGTCGGTGTCAAAATTCGCTTTTCACTGCGGGGCACAAGGGTAACCATCGAATTTTCCAAATCCGTTATGTAGGTTTTTCCGTCAACCTCCTGCAATCTGCATACCACTGTACCATGCACCTGATTGTCGCCCACCTGTGTCAAATCAGTCGTAAAAGTGGCACTTACAACGGTATCTCCTGCTTTTTCCAGCGTAAATTCAGCCTCAGTCGGTACTGTAACACCCCAGTCTTCCAGTACTTCTGCTATATCGTCCCGTTCCAGTTCTGCGGCTTTTCCTGCAAACACCGGTCTGTGCACATCGCCGATGCTATATTCCCACGTACCATCCTGGTAGTAATGGCTCAGGAAATCGCCGCTGGAATGGTTCAGATACATAATCATCGTATCATAGTACAGGATATCCGGAAAAGCAGCGCCGGACAATATCATGCTTTTCATTGTCCACACTGGATTTTGCATGGATTTTCTGATAAACGCCATTTTGCCAGATTTGACTTGTTGAGCCGAGTATAACACGTTTATTCATACCGCACAATCATTGCTATTTCGTAGAGAAAACTATTTCATCCGTCGCACATAACAAAACAAGCCATACCGAATCACTTCGGTATGGCTTGTTTTCTGTATCAATGCTCAGACGATGTAAAACAGTTTCTTTTCAGATCATGATTTACATCAAACGCCCAAATTAGATCAGAGAAGCTGCGTCCTCGTCAACAATCAGGGTGAAGTCCGGGTGCATCTGCAGGATAGAAGCGGGAACTTCGGGGGTAACAGGGCCGAAGAATGCCTTCTTGATGATTTCAGCCTTGTCCTTGCCGCTTGCCAGCAGCAGCACCTTGCGAGCGTTCATGATGGTGCCAACACCCATGGTGTAAGCCTGACGGGGCACATCGTCCTTAGAAGCGAAGAAACGCTTGTTTGCCTCGATGGTCTCCTCGGTCAGATCGACACAGTGGGTGCCGATGGGGAAGTGATCAGCAGGCTCGTTGAAGCCGATGTGACCGTCGTGGCCAATGCCCAGCAGCTGCAGGTCAATGCCGCCAACGCTCTTGATCATCTCATCGTACTCGGTGCAAGCTGCGTCTGCGTCCGGGTTCTCGCCATTGGGAACGTGCACAGCGTCGGGGCGGACGTTCACATGGTTGAACAGATTGTCATGCATGAAATACCAGTAGCTCTGGTCGTTGGTGCGGGGCAGGCCGCGGTACTCGTCCAGGTTAACGGTAGTCAGCTCGGAGAAGTCCAGATCGCCCTTCTTGTACCAGTCCTCGATCAGGCTCTTGTAAGTACCAACGGGGGTACCGCCAGTTGCCAGGCCCAAAACGCAGTCGGGCTTTGCAACGATCTGAGCTGCGATCACATTTGCTGCCTTGCGGGACAGTTCTGCGTAATCCTTTGCGCGGATGATTCTCATAATTGCTTCCTCCTAAGTATTAGGTGTATTCTGATGCGTCTTTCGGCGCACGGTGTCATACATTTCTTATTTTAGCTTGTTTTCTCGCATTTGTACAGATGCAATCCTATCTTTCTGGCTTTTCTGTATACTGTATGCTTCAAAGCAGTGCTAAAATTTCTTCCTTTCGGGCCAATTGTGTCGAACAGGCCGTTGCGCCGCCTGCTGCGCTGCCCAGACGCAGTGCTTCGCAATAGCTTTTACCATCATGCAGCGCCGCCAAAAATCCAGCTACCATGCTGTCTCCTGCGCCCACGGTATTTACAGGCTTACCTCCAACTGCAGGAGTTCGATGGATTTGACCGGTTTCGTCCAGCAAAAGTGCACCTTCTGCTCCCAGGCTGACCAGAACATTCCGTGCGCCGCGGTTTTGCAATTCTCCAGCAGCTGCTGCGATTGCTTTATCATCCGTCAAAGGATGTCCACACAATGCTGCCAGTTCACTTTTATTGGGCTTGATGAGCAATGGCCGACAGCTTAATGTATCCAAAAGCGCCTGTCCTGTGGTATCCACCACGCAGGCTACGCCTCGTGCAGCCAAAGGCTCCATCAAACGGCGGTAAATATCCGCCGGCACACCTGCCGGGATACTGCCTGCCAGTACCAAAACATCACCCTGTTGCAGCGATTCCAGCTTTTGTGCCAGCTGGTCCAGTGCCTGCTGTGAAATTTCCGGTCCTGCACCATTGATTTCCGTTTCCTGCACACCTTTCAGCTTCACATTGATACGCGTCTGTCCGTTTGACAAGCAAATCATATCCTGCTGCAAACCTTTTTCTGCCAGCATAGCGGTCAACCACGCACCTGTCTGCCCTGCGACAAAGCCCAGTGCCACACTGGGCACCTCCAGCTCGTGTAAAATCAAAGATACATTGATTCCCTTTCCGCCGCACTGCAGCGGCAGGCCCGTTGCTCGGTTGGTTTCCCCTATTTCCAGCGGCGCCGAAAGTTTTAATACATAATCCAGCGCCGGATTCAAGGTAATTGTGTAAATCACAGCTGCCACCTCATTTCTTTATGCAGTTTCCAGTATAACAAAAAATGTCCGCATCGGGAACTGGTAACACCCGATGCGGACAAAATGGGGGACGCAAACAAGGAGAGATTGCGTATAGGAGAGATGCATATATGGAGAGATTGCTATATCTCAGGGGGAACGATAATTTTTAGTGGCTGCCGCAGCCGTGCTCATCACAGGCGTGGCAGTCTTCTTCCAGCTTGCCCACAATGGGCTCCGGGTCTACACCATTTTTGCGGTAGTAGTCTGCCAATGCAGCCTTGATTGCCTGTTCCGCCAAAACGGAGCAGTGAATCTTAACAGGGGGCAAGCCTTCCAGTGCTTCTACGACCGCCTTGTTGGTCAGCTTCAGCGCTTCTTCCACAGTCTTGCCTTTAATCAAAGTGGTAGCCATGCTGCTGGTTGCGATGGCCGCGCCACAGCCAAACGTCTTGAACTTTACGTCCGTAATGACATTATCTTCAATCTGCAGGCTCATGCGCATGATGTCGCCGCACTTAGGGTTGCCGACTTCACCTACGCCACTGGGATTTTCCAGTTCGCCTACGTTACGAGGATTCATAAAGTGATCCATCACTTTTGCACTATACATACCGGCCATTTTTTATGCCTCACCTTCTCCGCCAAAATCACGGACTTTATTTTCTTTCTGCAGCCACATGCAGCTCATAGCACGGCGCATGGGGATGATTTCTTCCAGCACATCGCACAGATGCGCAGCCTGCTCCATGGTGTTCTGTTTGCCGAAGCTGAAACGCATCGAGCAGTGGCCTACCTCCTCCGGCAGGCCCAGCGACATCAGCACATGGCTGGTATCCAGGCTGTCAGAATTGCAGGCACTTCCGGTAGAAGCGCAGATGTTGTGCATATCCAGATCCAGCAGAATGGTCTCACCTTCCAGGCCCAAAAAGCTGATATTCGCATTACCGGGCAGACGGTTTTCCCAACTGCCGTTCAATCGGGTTTCGGGGATAGCATCCAGGATGCGGCGAATGGTGTAATCGCGCAGCTCCTGCTGATGAGCCATCTTTTCCGGCAGCGATGCCACCGCCAACTCCAGTGCCAGTGCCATACCGGCAACACCTGCCAAATTCTCCGTACCGGCACGGTGGCGATTTTCCTGTCCGCCGCCATCGATCAGGTTGGGCAGCACTACACCACGGCGGCAGTACAAAGCGCCTACACCCTTAGGGCCGTTGAACTTATGTCCGCTCAGGGACAGTAGATCCACGCCCAGCTGCTTTACGTCTACCGGAATCGCACCGACGGCCTGCACGGCATCGGTATGCATCCAGACGCCCTTTTCCTTGCAAATTGCTGCAATTTCGTGGATGGGCTGAATGGTACCAATCTCGTTGTTGGCCATCATTACAGTTACCAGCGCAGTGTCCGGGCGGATGGCTGCTGCAACGTCTTCCGGACGAATGAAGCCTTCCTCCGTGGGGAGGATGTACGTTACCTCGAAGCCCTGCTTTTCCAGTACCTTCATGCTGTTCAGGATTGCATGATGCTCAAAAGCCGTGGTAACCAGATGCTTTTTCCCTTTTCGGGCACCGGCCATTGCTGCGCCCTTTACGGCCCAGTTATCGGCCTCGCTGCCGCAGGAAGTAAAGTAGATTTCATTGGTTTCTGCATTCAATGCCTTTGCCATACGGCCGCGCGCCGTATCCAGCACTTCTTTTGCTTCATAGCCCAGGCTGTAATGACCACTGGGGTTTCCGTAGGTATTGGCAAGAATATCTGTCATAAGGGCCACTACCTGGCTGTTGCAGGGAGTTGTAGCCGCATTATCGAAATAAATTAGTTCGTTCATCATATCTGTCCCCTCCTCTTGGGGATATCATAGTAACTTAGGGGGATTTGCCCCGCGGCATTATATTATACCTTTTCACTAGGAATTGCAATACCCTTTTTGAAAAAAATCTAATTTTTCCGAAATTTCGGCATAAAACCTTTTTGCTTTTATATTTCTACTGGAAAAGCAAGCGGTTTTTGTTATAATAAAAGCTACAATAATCCCGCTCTCGAAAGGAGACTTCTGTATGCGCTTTTCGACCAAGAGCCGTTATGCATTGCGCTTGATGGAAGAACTGGCTCGCCGCGGTCCGGAGACTTGTGTCTCTATTAAGGAAATCAGCGAAAGCCAAGGCATCAGCCTAAAATATTTGGAACAGATCGTAACCCCTTTGGCTCGCGCTGGTCTGGTTTCCAGTGAGCGCGGCAGCCACGGCGGTTATCGCCTGACGCGTGCGCCTGAAGACTATACCGCAGGTGATATCATTCGTGCCATTGAAGGCCCCACTGTGCCCGTTCCCTGCATGGAGGACGAAACCAATCAGTGTCCCCGGTGCGACAGCTGCTGTACGCTTCGTTTCTGGAAAGGACTGGACACGGTAATGAACCAGTATCTGGACAGCGTTACGCTGGCTGATTTTATGAAAGACTGCGGCCAATCGGACGTACTGGGCAAATGCCAGAAAAAATAAGGCAATAAAAAAGCGACGTGATGGCTCACGTCGCTTTTTTTATTTTACTTTTCTTCCAATTCGTTGACCACGTTCTTTGCCCAGAAACCGCTGCGCAGCATAGGAACTGCCGCAAAGAGCTTGATTGCGTCTGCAAACTGCACCGCCGCATAAATTGCCACCATCGGCAGGTCGGTGTAGCGTGCCAGCACAAAGGAAATCGGCACCGATGCCACCCAGGTAAAGCCACAGTCAAACAGGAAGGTAATGACCGTTTTTCCGCCCGAACGGATGGTGAAATATGCACCATGGATATATGCATGGATGGGCAGCGCCGCACCTGCTACCATCAACATCTGGCTTGCCAGGTCACGCACGGCCGGTTCAGTGTTGTACAAATGCGGAATCCAGGGTGCAGTCACCACCAGCAGACTGCCAATCAGGATATGCATCACCAGGTTGAAGAACATCATCTTATTGTCGGTATCCTTCGCCTGCTCAATATCACCTGCGCCCAGCTGCTGGCCTACGCGAATCGCAATACCGCCGCCCATGGCAAACATGATAATGGTAAACAGCTGCCAGCAGGTCTGCGTAATGTTGCTGGCGGCTACCGCCGTCAGACCACGCAGAGAATAGTTCTGGTTGACAAACGTCGTGCCGGCACTCCACAAAATCTCGTTCAAAATCAAAGGCGAACCGGTAATGGCTACCTTCTTGCACAAATCCAGAGGCACACGCATACTCTTGTACACGCCTGCAAAGAAGGGGAACTTTGCTTCATTTTTGTGGGCATAGACCATCAGGATTGTCATTTCCACCCAGCGGGAAATTACCGTAGCCAAAGCTGCGCCTGCTGCACCCATCTGCGGAAAACCGAAGTGACCGAAAATCAACAGATAGTTGCCGGTCAGGTTTACAATAATGGCCACAACACCCGCAATCATGGCGGTAACCGTGTCACCTGCTTCGCGCAGCGTGCCGGAGTAGACCATGACCATCATAAACGGCGGAAAGCCCCAAAGCAAAATCTTCAGGTAGTCTACAGCGTTTTCCAGGGTCAGCGCCATCGAAGCCGCATCATTTGCCGTTTCATGCAAAAACAGGCCAATCAGCTGCGGACCAAATGCTGTCAGTCCTGCGATAAATCCAACTGTGATGACAACACTGGTCACCAGTTTCAGGCGGGTTGCATTGCGCATTCCCTTATAATCGCCACTGCCATAAAACTGTGCGCCAAAAATTGATACACCACTGTTCATGCCGAACAGGGTCATATTGTAGACAAAAAACAGCTGGTTCACGATGGCAACACCACTCATCGGTGCCGTGCCCAGGCTGCCCACCATCAAATTATCCAACAGGTTTACTAAGTTGGTAATGCCCTGCTGCACAATCATGGGGAAAATCAGGACGAACAGCCCCTGATAAAAGGACCGGTCGCCTACATAGCGTTTCCAAAATGTACGGTTCATGCTGATTCCTTTCTCTTTTCGCATTTTCACATGAAATACTATTTTATCGGATTGATTTATTTCGCGCAACCCTTTTCCACAAAACGGATACAACCTTTTTTCTTTTTCTGCTTTTATACCTCACTTTTGAAGTTTTTGCTTTGCCTGCGCTTCCCAACGGCGACAAAAAGCCACCGCACACCAGCCGCATAGCCAACCGATCAATATGCCCACTGCTACATCTGTGGGAAAATGTACATACAGATACAATCGAGACAATGCCAGCAGCACCGATATGCCCACAACCGGCCCAAACCATTTACTGCGGCAATAATACAATGCACCGCTTACCGCAAACGCCTGTGCCGAATGTCCCGAAGGAAAAGAAGCCGAACGGGGCCGCGGTACCAGCTGATCGACTGCCAGATTGATATCACAGGGGCGCAGCCTGTCAAACAGCGGTTTCAGCCCCAGTGACACGGCTAAAAGTTCCAATCCAATCGCGCCAAGCACACACCAGCCTGCCTTGCGTGTCGGCTTATAACACAGCAGAACCGCCGTTAAAAGGAACCATGGAACGCCCCAGTCCCACAGGACAGAAAACACAGGGACGATCCGATCAAGCCATGGACTACGCAGATTCGCTTGGATCCAGTCTAAAATGGCAAACTCCCAGTTCATATCTGTTTTTTCCTTTCTGTTGATGCAGAACAGCAGAATCTACATGTAGATAACAAAAAAACCTCTGCTTTACAGCAGAGGTTTCTTGGTGGGGTGCCTTGTGGGATTCGAACCCACGATCTCCAGAACCACAATCTGGCGCGTTAGACCGGCTACGCTAAAAGCACCATATACGCCCGAAGGGACTCGAACCCCCGGCCCACTGCTTAGAAGGCAGTTGCTCTATCCACCTGAGCTACGGGCGCACGAGGAATCGTCCCGCGTGGGACACGTTGCGAGTAGTATAATAACATAGCCCCTATATATTGTCAAGCGCTTTTTTGAATTTTATTTTATTTTTTTCGATTTATTTTGCTTTTTCTTTTTGGATGTGCCTATTTTTACGCAGGTACGTCATTTTGCACCTTTACATGAAATAACTTTATATCAGCATCCCCAGCAGCCCCAAACCAAGCCCAAACAAAAGCCCTGCCGTCACATCCCATATGGAATGCACACCGGCCAGCACACGCGTCACGCAGACGCCCAAAGCCAGCACAAGCGCAGCTACACCACCCGCCGGGCACAGAACCAGCCACACCGCCGAAATTACACCCGCAGACAGCGCATGGCGGCTGGGACAGGATTGCCCCCTGGTCTGCTTGTCGATCAGCGGTTTGATGCCTTTTTCATAGGGGCGCGGTACATTGCACCATCGACGGAGCAGACTGCCTGCCAAAAGCGTCACCGCCGGCACAAGGATCGCACGCAGCAAAGCCGCATGCGGCGTATCAGGCAGCACCACCAGGCTCAACAGTAATATTCCATAGCTGGCTGCTATTACCATCGGCAAAGCTTTTGTGGCGTTTCGCAGTACCCGATATGCGATCGGCCGCCGCTGGAACCAGATATAAATTTTCTCATATTGTTCGGGGCTCATGGTTTCTCCTTAAAAGCAAGTATCCAGATAATGTTCCATATCAAACGGTTCCGGAACTGCATCTTTGCGCAGGTACAGCGGATGGTGGGGATGTCCCTTTTTGCTGAGTTTGCCAATATGCACCCAAGGTACATTTTTTTCCTGCGTCAACGCAACCATGTCCCGCATCATGCCGGGCAGATAGGGGCGTTTTTCTACCAGTGTACCCCAGGCGGCCCACATGGTCGGCTCGGTTTCGTTCAGCATTGCTTTCAGCCAGCGCAGGTTTTCTGCGTGCAGCGCCATATCCGGCTCTTTATCCATATCATTGGGGTCTGTGGCACGCTGCGGATACACATTGAACATGATCCAGCTGTCAAAGCCGTTGTTCTTTGCCAAGCGCTCCACGCTTTTCAGTGTAGGGTCCAGTGCACCGGGCTGCGCCGTACTGGGGTTGATGCCAATGCACACCAGCGGCTTTTTACCAGGTCGGCCCAGCACATAACGATACGGCATATAAACGTGCGGCTCGTACAGCCACTGCTCACCTGCATATTCACCGGCTTCCAAGGTAGGGATCATTTCCACTTCCATAGTATTGTTCCTTTCAGGATCTGTAATCTTTCTGATCCTATCCTACCGAAAACGACAGATAAAATCAACCATATCACTCGCAGTCCGCACATTTTTGTGCTACACTGGACGCAGAAATATGAACTTTGATAAGGAGGGATTCTCATGTCTATCGCCGACGCCAAGCAGGAGTATCAATCAGCCCTGCGCCAGGCTAAAAAGCAATATCGTGCCAGAGTCAATCAGGGTAAAAACCCTTATCTGACTGTTCTGGATGATATTCTGGAAAATACACCGATTGCCACCCAGGAAAGCCTGGGCCTGGTCAGCATTCCTATGGAGAGCATCGCCGGCACCAAAACCGGTGGACGCCACACCGCATTTTCGTCTGGTTTTCTTCCTCTGCTGGAACTGAACACGGAATTTGCCAACAAGTGGTGCACGCTGTACGAAGCACACTTGAACGAAGGTATCCAGCAGCCCATCAAGGCATACGAGTTCTTGAACCGTTTTTATGTACAAGAAGGCAACAAGCGTGTTTCCGTATTAAGCTATTGTCAGGCTGCTTCTGTCAAAGCCGAAGTAATCCGTTTGATCCCACCGCTGAGCGATTCGCCGGAAATTCGGATTTATTATGAGTTCATGGCATTTTATCGTCTGTCCAAAATCAATTATCTGTACTTTTCTCGTGAAGGTTCGTTTATGCGGTTGCAGACAGCCGTCTGCAAAGGTGCGCAGGAAGCCTGGACCAGCGATGACCGCGCCAATTTCTTTTATTTCTACACGCTATTCCACCGGGAATTCCTGGCTTTGGGCGGCGAAAATCTGCAGCTGACTACCGGTGATGCTATTCTGGTTTATCTGAGCTTTCACCGTTATGCCGACGCTCTGCAGCAAACGCAGGCCCAGATTCGGGACGACCTGCAAAAGCTCTGGCGCGAAATTGAAATTCTGGCTCACCACAAAATGGTTCAGGTTTCTTTGGAACCCAACCTTTCCCCTAAACCTGCACCGCAGCCCCTGCTGCAATCGTTCTTCCCACGCCGTCAGCCGCGCCAGGAGCCATTAAAGGTGGTATTTATCCAGGACCGCAGCCCGGAAGTCAGCGCATGGGCCGCCGGGCATCATCTGGAGCAGGAATCGTTGGAACAGGTTTTTGGCGGTCAGGTAAAGATCACATTCATCGAAAATGCCGAGTGCGGCCTGTACGATGAAGCCGAGATTGAAGCTGCCGCACGCGGCGGTGCCGATGTGATTTTTGCCACCAGCAGCGAAATGATGCCAGCCTGCCTGAAGGTCGCCGCACGCCACCCTGATGTAAAAATCCTGAACTGTTCGCTGCTTCAGCCCCATCCGCTGGTGCGCACCTATTCCTGCCGTATCTACGAAGCCAAGTTTTTGATGGGCGTATTGGCCGGTATGCTGACAAGCACACCTCAGGTCGGCTATATCGCCAACTACCCGTTATACGGCGTCTGTTCCGCTGTAAACGCATTTGCACGCGGTTTGCAGTCTGTGCGTCCGGACGCCCGTGTGGTTTTGCGCTGGCAGTGCAAACCGGACGGCAAGCCGCTGGACTTTTCCGACCGACCGGACATCACCGTATTTTCCGGCCGTGACCAAAAGGACCCTCACCCTCGCAGCCAAACGGCCTATTATGGTTTATGCCGTCGGCATGAGGATGGTTCTCTGGAAGAGATTGCCTACCCGGTCTGGCACTGGGGCAACATCTATCAGCACATTATCCGCAGCATCCTGAACGGCACCTGGGACAGCGACGGCGGCGATGGTGTGCGCGGCATCAGTTACTGGTGGGGCATGAGCGCCAATGCTGTCGAACTGCATTATATCGATACGCTGCCAGATGCCTCCCGCCATCTGCTGGAACTGCTGACCCGCCATATTCGCAGCTGGGAATACGATCCCTTCGTGGGGCGCATCGTCACCAACACCGGCCGCGTGATTAAAGCAGACACCAACACCTTCACGCCGGAAGAAATTATCCATATGAACTGGCTGAATGAAAATGTTGACGGTACGATTCCGGTTCTGGACGATCCACCTTCTGATCTGCGCGCCCTGCTAAAGCAGCAGGGTATCCAGCCGGACACCTCCGACAACGTTGTAAAAAAATCCAAAGACGTTCTGTAAGAAAGGAGCATCCCTCGCTATGAAAGTCATGGTACTTTCCGATGTCCCCTGTAAGGCTTTGTGGGACTCCAGCGACCCTCGTGCAAAGCTAAAGGATATTGACTTGATTTTGTCCTGTGGTGATCTTCCTGCAGAATATCTGGAATATCTGGCCACCTTTACCGCTGCACCCATCCTGTATGTACACGGCAATCATGATCGCAATTACGACACACACGCACCCGGCGGCTGCACCTGCATCGAGGATAGCATCTACACCTATCGTGGACTGCGCATCCTTGGTCTGGGCGGTTCGATGCGGTACAACCCCAATGTAACGCATCAGTATACCGAGAAGGCCATGGGCTTTCGCGTTGGCAAGCTCTGGCTCAAACTGCTGCACCATAAAGGCTTCGATATCCTGCTGACCCACGCCCCGGCGCAGGGCATCAACGATGGCCCGGATCTTCCGCACAAAGGATTTTCCTGCTTTACGGTGCTGTTGGAAAAATACAAGCCCAGCTGGTTTATCCACGGACACATCCATATGCAGTACAATGCCAATCTGCCGCGCATATGCACCTATGGAAAAACCACTGTAATCAACGCCTATGAGCGTTACATATTCGATATTCCGGATCCATCCTGACCCAAGCACCGCAATCGGACCTAGTTTTTCATAACCAGTTTTTTCACAAAACTATCGCTTGAAATCCCCCCTATTGGGCATATAATGTTTACATCAAACCAATTGGGAGGATTTGCTATGAAGCGTATTCTTACTGTATGTACTGCACTCGTTATTCTGTTGAGCGGCTGCGGTGCTGCAAGCACGGCTACGTCCGGTTCTGAAAACAACTCTCAGAGCCAGGTTTCTGCCGCCGATGCAAATACTATGACGGGAACCCTGGGCGAAGTAAAGGATTACATGTTTGTCGTAACCCAGGACAATGGCGATTCTTTCGCATTTGCCTTTGATGGCGAAAAGCCCAAAGGCCTGGACAAGGTTGCCACTGGCGACAAGGTCACCGTCACTTATACCGGCGAGGTTTCTCTCATCGATGCATTTACCGGTGAGGTTCTGTCGGTCGAAGCCGCTGAGTAATCTTTTTTACAGCTTTTAAAAATCCCCCTGACGCAGCTTTCGCAAATGCCGAAGCTGTTTCAGGGGGATTTTCTTATGCCACGCTGCACAAAAAATACGATGCCCTCCTGTTCGGAGCTGCATCGTACATTCAGAATTTCTAACCTTGTATTGTTCGCCGAAGCTGTATTCAGTTGAATCAAAGCATACCGCCCGGTACACCAACAAACCAGCCTGCCAGTACCCAGCTGATTCCGGCAATCAGCAACACCGTTAAAAAGCTGAGGCTCAGCGTTCGCATGGCATATCCGCTCCTGTGCGGTTGGAGCTGTGCCACTGTATCTGCTTGTACCCAAAGCACACCTAATGCTTGCTGGCAGCCCAGCGCGGCACGGCGCAGCAGATCGGCAACCCACAAAACAGGCCGCTGGTCATCCTGCATTGCATACACCCAGCAGCCATTCTGATTGCCTACCACCAGCGTCACGCCCTCATCATCGGTGTAGCAGTCCGCCGCCCAATCTGCGCCAGTCAAACAACAGGCAGCATGAACACGGTCTTGTGCTGCTGCCAACGGAGTTTTGCCCTCGCCTGCTGCGCGGATTTTTCCGCCGTTTTTGGCATGATCGCAGCTGCACGCGCCAAAGTCATACACTGCGCCCGCATTTTCCACACGAGAAAGCGGCTCATTCAACAGCTGACATATTTCTGTATCCGCCGCTACAAACAGCATATCCTTCCGGTGCATTGCTTCGATCAAAGCGGTAAACAACGATTTATCTTCGGTGGCATACAACGCACCGCCGCAAGCTTGCTGCTCTAGTTCCACACAGCGATCCAGCAAAACCTTTCCGGCGGAATCGCTGTCCAGCCGACTGGTCAACAGCAGCAACGTTTCGTCATTTTTCTCCCGCACCATGGCTTCCAGTTTGCCTGCCTGTACAAAGTCCTGAATCGCGTTTTCGCGCGCCGTTTTATCTTCCGCGAAAAAACGCAGCAAACGGAATTCTTTTTGCTCCATGGGCCTCCTACTCCTTTTACACCCGCAGTTCGGGCTGTTTTACCTGTGCGTGTGTCCACTCATCTCCGGGCATCGCAAGCCCTGCTGCGGCGCGGCGAATCATGTCCAGCACCGCAACAACGGCGCGCAGACGCACAATCTGCCGGGTGCTGTTAACCAACTGCAAATGCTGTGTCCATACGGTATCCCCCATGGCAAGCGCCACGTATACTGTACCTACCGGGCGCTCAGCGTCGCCGCCGCCTGGGCCAGCAATGCCAGTAATACCGATACCAATATCCGCACCTGCCGTTTCCTTTGCACCCAAAGCCATCTGAGCCGCAACCGGAGCCGACACTACGTTGTATTTCTCGATTACATCCGGGTTCACGCCAATCATCTTTGCTTTTGCCTGCTCCCAGTAGGTTACATAGCCAAAACCAAAAATTTCGCTGGCACCCGGCACCTGCGTGATTTGTTCTGCCAGTAAACCACCGGTACAGCTTTCTGCCGCAGCAAGCGTCAGCTTCTTTTCCCGCAAAAGGCGCACCGCCGTCCAGGCTGGGCCAGGCACATCCACATCGTAAATGGCATCGCCCAGCACCGCATAAAACCGCTGTGCAAACTGTTCGCACATGGTGCGGCCAGTCTGGCTGTCCTGCGCTCTGGCTGTAATGCGAATTTCGCATTCGCCCTGTTTGCAGTAAATGGCAGCGGTGGGATTTTCGTTTTGCAAAAGTTCTGCCACTGCGGCTTCGATGGCGCTTTCTCCGCCAAATACACGCAGCGTAATAGAAACCAGCGTTTGGTTCTGCTTTGCTGCCAGCGCAGGGCGCACAATTTCTTCCCACATGGGTTTCATTTCGCGCGGCACACCGGGCATCAAAACGGCCTGTTTTTCTCCATCGATAAACCAGGCACCGGGAGCCGTACCATAGGGATTCGGGATTTTATGCCCTTTGGTCGGCACCATAGCCTGCTTACGGTTATTGGAAGTCGCAGACTCCCGAATCCGCGCAAAAAAGGCAACGATCTTGTCCCATTCTTCCTCGTCGAAATGCAACGTATCGTTGTAGCAAGCTGCCACGGTTTCCTTGGTCAAATCATCCGCCGTGGGGCCAAGTCCACCGGTAAACACCAGTAAATCTGCCCGTGTTTTTGCTTCATTCACCCACTGTGCCAGACGGTCCGGGTTATCCCCTATGGTACTCTGACGCAGCACCGTAAAGCCCAAATCTGCCAGTTCCCGGCTGAGATACTGGGCATTGGTGTTCACGATATTACCCAAAAGCAGTTCGGTACCCACCGAAATAATTTCCGCTGTCATGCAGTCGCCTTCTTTATTTTATACAAATTCAATTTCTTCGCCCAGACGGATACGGATGCGCTCCGCTGCTTCTGCAGCTTCTGCTTCCAATTCAGCCAGACCGGGCATATTTGCCTCTGCTTCCAGAATCTCGCTCACTTCCGGGCGGATTTTCGGATGCGGGGGTGTAAAGATCGTGCAGCAATCCTCATACGGCAGGATGCTGGTCTCATAGGTCTGGATATAACGGCTGGTTTCAATGATTTCATTCTTATCCATGCCGATCAGCGGGCGCAGCACAGGCAGATCCTGTGCGCTGTCAGTGCACTGCAAAGCCTTCAAGGTCTGGCTGGCCACCTGTGCCAGGCTCTCACCGGTAATCAGAGCATCGGCGCCGATGCGTTTTGCAATCTGGTTGGCAATGCGCATCATGCTGCGGCGCATCAGAACGGTGAACAGCACATCGGGGGCATTGTCGCGGATATATTCCTGGGGCTTGGTGTACGGCACCACAAACAGGTTGCAGCCGCCGGTATACACGCTGATTTTGCTTGCCAAAGCCATGACCTTCAGCTTTGCACGGTCGCTGGTGTACGGGGGCGAAGCAAAGTGGATGTGGTCCAGTGCCAGGCCACGGCGTGCCATGCGCCATGCTGCTACCGGACTGTCGATACCGCCGGACAGCAGATTCAATGCGCGGCCGCTGGTACCAACTGGCAAACCACATTCGCCGGGAATCTTGGGTCCATGAATGTATGCGCCGTAGTCACGGATTTCTACGCAAACCTTGAACTGGGGCTTCTTCACGTCCACACGCAGGTGGGGGTGCTTGCTCAGCAGGAATGCACCTAGCTCTCGCATCAATTCCGGGCTCTGCATGGGGAAGGTCTTGTCGGCGCGCTTTGCGTCCACCTTAAAGGTGCGCACATCACGCAGAGAAGCACCCAGATATTCCTCTGCCACCTGGCAGATGGTGTCAAAATTCTTTTCGCACACCACGCTGCGGCTCAGTGCAGCCAGACCGAACACCTTGCTGACGCGCTCAAATGCTTCGTCCATGTCGATGTCGTCGGACATAGGCTCCATATAAAACGTAGACTGGGCACAATATACCTTGAACTCGCCCAACGGCTTCAGGCGATAGCGCAGAATCTTCATCAGTGCTTCTTCAAAGGTGTGCTTGTTCAGACCCTTCAGGCTCATTTCGCCCTGATAACCCATCAAAACTTCTTTCATTGTATCCTCACTTTTATCGTAATCTCTGCAATACTTTCATGCCGTCTTCCAGACCGTTCAAAAAAGCATCCACATCTTCTTCGGTGTTATCTCCACAGAAAGATACGCGGATTGCCGTATTAACGCGGCGGCTGTCCAATCCCATTGCTTCCAGCGTATGGCTCTTAGCGCCCTTATCGCAGGCAGAGCCAGTAGAAATATATATGCCGCGGGTGGAAAGATGATTCAGCATGGTCTGGCTGTTGATGACCATTTCAGAAAAGTTCAGCACTTCCGGCACGGCATCCGCTGGGCTGTTGATGATGATTTCCGGGAACGCTGCCAAACCGTCCCGCAGGCGCTGATTCAGTGCCCGAATATGAGCATTGCGTGCTGCCATATTGCTGCTCAGACGCTTGGCTGCTTCCGCCATGCCCATTGCGTAAGGCAGATTCTCGGTGCCGGGGCGCTTTTCCCGCTCCTGCTCGCCGCCGATATACGGGGGCGAAAAGGTCTGGAAATATTTCTCGTTCACATACAGTGCGCCAATGCCCTTGGGGGCGTGGATTTTATGGCCGCTGACCGTGAGTGTATCAATATTCTTCAGTTTGATTGGAATACGCATCCAAGCCTGTACGGCGTCCACATGGACCGCACAGCGGTTGTTGATTTTCTTGACCTCTGCCGCCAGACGCTCCACATCGTTGCGGGCACCGGTTTCATTATTGACCAGCATACAGGAAACCAGGATGGTGTTCTTGTTCACCTCAGCCAGCATCTTATCCACATTCAAAGTGCCGTCTGCTTCTGGTGCCACAAACACCACATCATAGCCTTCCTCACGCAGGCGCTTGGCAGGTTTGTCCACGCTGGCATGTTCAAAGCCGGACACCACAATGCGCTTGCCGAAGGTCTTACTGCGCACAGCACCCAGCATGGCCATATTATTGCCTTCGCTGCCGCTGCCGGTGAAAAACAGCTCGCTGGATTTACAGCCCAGTGTTTTTGCAATGGCCGAACGGGCGCGATTCAGCTCCATGCCCGTTTCCACACCGGGAGAATATAAACTGGATGGATTAGCCCAGTACCGCAGCAATGCGTCCGAGACCACCTGTGCAACCTCCGGCGATACCATCGTCGTGGCTGCGTTATCCAGATAATGCAAATTAGGATCTTGTTTCATAGACTGCTCCAATTTTTATTTTTAGACGCTATTCAATCAGTATATAGTATACCACAAGCGCCCACGCCGCCACAAGGAAAAGCACACCGTAAATCGTTCTGTTTTCTGATTTCTGCCAGCAAATGCACCCAGTCTATCGATTTCCCGTTGACAGCCCCCGCTTGCTATGCTACTATTTGAATGTAGCTACCGCTTGCTGACGGATAATCGTGGTGTACCACGGTGTAAGCGGAACAGCTTTATGCCGACCGTCTGGGCAGCTTGCGTAGGAGTATGCAAGCTGCCTTTTTTATTTGCCGCAGGCAGGGCGGTCTTGGCCCTTTTGTCGTTTCACACTTCATAACCTATGGGAAAGGAAGATTCATTATGCTGACTGATATTGAAATCGCCCAGAACGCATCCATGAAACCCATTGCACAGGTCGCTGAAAAGCTGGGCCTGTCCGAGGACCAGATTATCCCCTACGGCCGCTATAAAGCAAAAATCGATCATCGCCTGCTGCACACCATGCCTGCAAAGGGCAAAATGATCCTGGTTACCGCAATCAGCCCCACCCCTGCCGGCGAAGGCAAAACCACTACCAGCGTTGGTCTGGCTGATGCACTGTGCAAGATGGGCAAACAGGCTATGCTGTGCCTGCGCGAGCCTTCTCTGGGACCTGTTTTCGGTGTCAAGGGTGGCGCAGCTGGCGGCGGTTACGCACAGGTTGTTCCTATGGAGGACATTAACCTGCATTTCACCGGCGACCTGCACGCCATTGGCGCAGCAAACAACCTGCTGGCTGCTATGATTGACAACAGCATTCAGCAGGGCAATCCGCTGAACATCGATCCTCGCCGCATCACCTGGAAGCGTTGCATGGACATGAACGACCGTCAGCTGCGCTTTATTGTGGACGGCATTGGCGGCAAGGTCAACGGCACACCTCGTGAGGACGGCTTTGATATTACAGTTGCCAGCGAAGTCATGGCTATTTTCTGCCTGGCTACCAGCATCAGCGATCTGAAAGACCGCCTGAGCAAGATTGTCTGCGCCTACACCTATGACGGCCAGCCTGTTACCGCAGGACAGATTGGCGCTGCCGGTGCTATGACCGCTCTGCTCAAGGACGCAATCGACCCCAACCTGGTACAGACGCTGGAAAACAATCCTGCTATCATCCACGGCGGTCCCTTTGCCAACATTGCCCACGGCTGCAACAGCGTGATGGCTACCAAGCTGGGCCTGGCTCTGTCCGATTACGTCATCACCGAGGCTGGCTTCGGCGCTGACCTGGGCGCAGAGAAGTTCCTGGACATCAAGTGCCGCAAGGCTGATATTGCGCCCAGCGCAGTGGTTCTGGTTGCAACCATTCGCGCACTCAAGTGCCACGGTGGTGTTGCCAAGCCCGACCTGAACACGCCCAATCTGGACGCTGTGAAGAAGGGCATCGAAAATCTGGGCCGTCACATTGAAAACATGAAGGATCAGTTTGGTCTGCCTGTTGTCGTTGCCATCAATGCTTTCCCCTCTGACACCGCAGAAGAGCAGGCATTCGTCGAGGATTACTGCCGCCAGATGGGCGTACCTTGCGCACTGAGCGAAGTGTTTGCCAAGGGCGGCGAAGGCGCACTGACGCTGGCTGAAGAAGTGCTGAAGATCATGGAGGACCGCCCCATCCGTTACACCTACGAGCTGGAGCAGCCTCTGACCGAAAAGATCGAGGCCATTGCCAAGAAGATCTATCGTGCCGACAGCGTAAGTTACAGCGCTGCTGCTAAGAAGTCTTTGGACGAAATCACCGCCATGGGCTACGGCGACCTGCCTGTCTGCATCGCCAAGACCCAGTACAGCTTCAGCGATAACGCCAAACTGCTGGGCGCACCCACCGGCTTCCCCATGGAAGTGCGTGAAGTTCGCCTGAGCGCAGGCGCTGGCTTTGTGGTAGTCATCTGCGGCAATATCATGACCATGCCCGGTCTGCCCAAGAAACCCGCCGCTGTCAACATTGATGTAGACAACGACGGCCGCATTACCGGTCTGTTCTAATTTCTCCCATTTACGCATCAAAAAAGCCTGTCGTTCAAAGGCAAACGCCCGTCGTGACACAACGTGAACCGGGATAAGCCTGACACAGGAAATTACAAATGATAAAGCAGAACGCCATGAGAAAATCATGATAGATTTCTCATGGCGTTCTGCTTTTTTCCGAAATGTGTACTTTATAAAAGTTGGAAGTAATTACAACTGGTTAGGAATACCTGAATCCGTCTAGCAGACTTCTTAAAATAGCTTACTGAAAATTCTTAATATTCGTCTGGGTTAAATTGTTCATCGGTGATGATATAACTGTATTTCTTGATTTCCGGTTCTTTCCCCTCGTCCCATGTTTCGATGTTGATTTGAAACGTAGTGCCATCAAATTTCATGCGACCTTGATAGCTTCCATCCCCCATCGATACGATGCTGCCTGTCTTTTCGCTTTGTTCCCAGTCGATGTTATTTATGTAAACCAAACGGCCAAGGCAA
>JAHHRK010000023.1 GCA_020025795.1 Faecalibacterium sp.
TATCAGGTCTACCAGGCGTACCGCGCTGGTGTTTTCAGCAGGCTGAAGCAGGTTTACGGCTGGACTGCGCTGCATTTGTGCCGCAACGAAAACGCCGTTCTGTTTGCGCTGCTTTCCGACGGGTTGGCAGGCCGGCAGGCCACGGTGAAAAAAGTCAGAAACCGAAGCAATCCGCTGCGCACCCACCAGGAAATGTCCCAGACGAAGGGCATCGACCAGGCGGCGCAAATCAGCATTTTTTTGCGCTGGTATTCGCTGATGGAAGCCATCGACCAGCCGGACGGCGGCTTTGGCTTGTCCATCGCCCGGTGGAAGCAGTTTTTATTGCAAAAAGCATACCGCAAAGCCGCCGACGAAGCCCCCATCGTGAACCGGCTGTTTTTGCAGCAGTGGGACTATGCCCAGGCGCTGCGCACGACAGGCTGTGTGGATTATACCGAAGCGGAAAAGCCGATGGCCCAGCTGTACAGTATGCTGATGGAATCCTGCGCCTATAACGATATGGCGCGGCCCTATCTGGAGCGCATGGGCGAGCAGGTAGGTAGCATGATTTATCTGATGATCTGCATCAATAAATATGCAGACGACCAAAAGCACGGACGTTATAATATTTATCTGCGCCGCGGCGTTCCGTTTGCCGCAGCAGTGGAAAATGCGCAGCGCCAGTGCTACCAGGCACGCGTCGAGCTGGCGCGGGCGTACCATAACCTGATTTTCCTTTTGCATCGGGAGCTGATTGAAAACATCCTGATCGATGGCAGCGAGCAAGCCATTATTGCAATGGGGGAAACCACAAAGGAGAAAACATGAAAAAGCAATCCTTTTCCATCGCGCTGTGCGGCGTATTCGGTGCGCTGTCCATCGTGGTAATGCTGCTGGGTGTCATTATACCCATTGCAATGTACATTGCACCGGCCGTCGCTGCGCTGCTGGTGATGATTGCCATGGAAGAATGCGGCCGTAAAATGGCGTGGACGCTGTATGGCGCTGTTTCCATCATCAGCCTGTTGTTTATTCCGGATAAAGAGGTCGCGTTTGTGTACGTCTTTTTGCTGGGCTATTATCCGCTTGTCAAGCCGCGCTTTGATGCCATTCGCCGCGGCTGGGCGCGGGCAGGAGCAAAGCTTTTGTTCTTCAATCTGGCGCTGGCAGTGGCTTATGGGCTGTTGATTCTGCTGCTGTTCCCGGGCTTTTTGGCTACGGCATGGCAGCCTTTGGAAATCCTTACCACGGCAGCCGTCTGGCTGATGGGCAATCTGGCCTTTATTCTCTTTGATAAAGCGCTGGTTTCGCTGCTGCGGCTGTACCAGCTGGTATGGAAGCGCCGCCTGCACCGGATGCTGCGCCACTAAAGTTTATAAAAATCCAAAAGAGGGACTTGCCCCATAGTTGGGCAGGTTCCTCTTTTTTGTATGGAAAAATGTGCGTTTCCCGGCGGTGCAGTACGCCTAATGACGCGAAAACGGTCAGACAAAGCGGTGCGTTTGTATGGTTTTCGTATAAACACGGCGGCTTTATCTGTGTACGGCGGCAGCGCGCCCCCGTACAATTACACCGAAGCAAGAAGCCGAAATACGTTGATACAGTAAGGGAGAACGATCCATGATGAACTATTCCGAATCCTACTTTTTGTCCAGTGACGGCGTTACGCCGATTCATGTAAACCATTGGATGCCCACCGATCGGCCGGTGCGCGGCGTGGTGCAGATTGCCCACGGCGTGGCAGAATATGGAAAGCGCTATGCGCCGTTTGCCGAGTTTTTGTGTGCCCATGGCTTTGCCGTTGTGGCAAACGATCATCTGGGCCACGGCAAGTCGGGCATTGCGAACGCACCAAAGCTCTATTTCGGCGAAACCGACGGCTGGTGGCACGCAGTAGATGATATGGAGACGCTGCGCCGCCAAACGGCTCAGGAATTTTTGGGCAAGCCGTATTTTCTGTTTGGCCATTCCATGGGCTCGTTTTTGTCCCGCAGCTATCTGATTCGCTGGCCCGGCAAGCTGGACGGCTGCATCCTGTGCGGTACAGGCAATCCTTCCCCAGCGGTGATTGCAGGCGGCAAGCTGGTGACCAACCACGAAATCCGCCACATGGGCAAAAAGGCATACAGCGCAAGAGCCGATGCACTGGCCTTTGGTTCTTATAATAAAAAGTTCCGCCCGAACCGCACCCTGTGCGACTGGGTTTCGGCCAGCGAAGCGAACGTAGATGCCTATATTGTCGATCCGCAGTGCGGCGGCAATATAAGCGTGGGCCTGCTGCGGGATATTCTGGAGGGCCTGAGCTACATCACGGACAAGTCCAATCTGGAAAAGATGGAGCGCGACATGCCGGTTCTGTTTATTGCCGGCCAAAACGACCCCGTAGGCGATATGGGCAAAGGCGTGCACCGTGCCTGCGAGAATTTCCAAAAAGCCGGCATGCTGGACGTGCAGAGCAAGCTGTACCCCGGTATGCGGCACGAAATTTTGAACGAAGAAGCAAAGACGGATGTTTACCGTGACGTGCTGCTTTGGCTGGAGAAACGATGCTGACAAGACAGCATTTCGACAAAAAAAGTCAATTCTTTTTTGGGCATTTACCCTTAAATGAATGATTTTCAGACGGTGCGGGCGGTGCTGTCTGTATCAAAAAGCGCTGTTCGCTTATATAGTATAACCTGCAACGAGCCCGTCACAACGGGCCAACGGTAAACAGAAAAGAGGGGAAGAATATGCGTTCTACTTTGCCGATGCGGACTGCAAAAATCGGTTATATCATTTTTTCTGCAATCCTGTGTGCCCTGGGCATCACACTGATTCTGCTGCCGGACTTCTCGGCGTCTATGCTGGGTTCAATCTGCGGCGTTGTCATGATCGGGTTTGGCTGCATCAAGCTGATTGGATACTTTTCCAGAGATCTGTTTCGGCTTGCGTTCCAGTTTGACCTGGAATTCGGCATCCTGAGTCTGGTGCTTGGCATCGCCTTACTGGTAAGGCCGGGCAGCCTGGTCAATTTTACCTGCGTGGCGCTGGGCATTTCGTTTCTGGCAGATGCGCTGTTTAAGATTCGCATCACGCTGGAGGCCAAACGCTTCGGGATCAGCACTTGGTGGCTGGTTCTGCTGCTTGCCATTGCAACAGGTGCATTTGGCGCAACGCTGGCATTTCGTCCCGGCGAAGGCAGCAATCTGCTGATGATTGTTCTGGGCGTGCCGCTTTTACTGGAAGGTGTTTTGAACATGAGCACCGCCATTACCATGGTAAAAATCGTCAGCCACCAGCGGCCGGATGTGCTACAAGCTTCTGATTTTATAGAAAGTGAGGAAAATCGCCCATGAAATTATCGCAAGCGATTGTCAAGAGTCGTGTCGTGATTCTTGTGCTTTGTGTTCTGCTGTTGATTCCGTCTGTGTTCGGCATGGTGGGTACCCGTATCAACTATGATATGCTGGATTACCTGCCGTCCGATATGGATACCGTCACCGGCCAGAACGAACTTTTGGAGGATTTCGGCAAAGGTGCCTTTTCCTTCCTGGTCGTCCAGGATATGCCGGACGCGGACGTTGCCAAAATGGCAGAAAAAATCCGTGGCATCGACCATGTGGAAACCGTGCTCTGGTACGATTCCTTCGCCAATATGTCGGTTCCCATGGAGCTTTTGCCCAGTAAGATTTACGACGAGTTCAACACCGAGGACGCTACGCTGGTAGCGGTGTTCTTCGACAGTGCAACTTCCGCCGACATCACCATGGACGCTATCCGCGAGATTCGCTCCGTGGCAGGCAAGCAGTGCTTTGTTTCCGGTATGTCTGCACTGGTCACCGACCTGAAGGACCTGTGCGAACAGGAAGAGCCCATCTATGTTGGCCTGGCTGTTTTGTGCGCCTGCATCGCCATGATTCTGCTGCTGGACAGCTGGGTGGTTCCGTTCGTGTTCCTGGCTTCTATTGGTATGATGATTCTCATCAACATGGGTACCAACTGGTTTTTGGGCGAGATTTCCTACATCACCAAAGCCCTTTCCGCTGTTTTGCAGCTGGCTGTTACCATGGACTATTCCATTTTCCTGTGGCACAGCTACAACGAAGAGCGTTCCGTCATCAAGGATAAGGAAGAAGCTATGGCTTCTGCCGTGCATAAAACCTTTACCGCCGTGCTGGGCAGCTCCATCACCACGGTTGCCGGCTTTATCGCACTGTGCTTTATGACCTTTACCCTGGGCAAGGACCTGGGCATCGTTATGGCAAAGGGCGTTCTGCTGGGCGTTCTGGGCTGCGTTACCGTCCTGCCTGCTATGATTCTGGTGCTGGATAAGCCACTGCAAAAGACCAAGCATAAGCCTCTGATTCCCGATGCGGTGCATCTGGCCGAAGGCGTAACCAAGGCTTTCCCCGTGTTCCTGATTCTGTTTGCTGTGATGATTCCGCCGGCATTGTACGGCTACAACAAGACCAACGGCGAAGTTTACTACGATATGGGCCAGTGCCTGCCGCCGGATATGGAATACGTGGTTGCAAACGAAAAGCTTTCCGATGAATTCCAAATCGCATCTACCCACATGGTTCTGGTGGATGCAAACCTGCCTGCCGCCGATGTGCGCTCCATGCTGAAGGAAATGGAAGAGGTCGACGGCGTTAAGTATGCGCTGGGCATGGAATCTGTTCTGGGTTCTCGTGTGCCGGAAGAAATCTTGCCCGATGCTGTGCGTGATGTCTTTGAAAGCGACCGCCACGAGCTGATTCTGATTAACTCGGAATACAAGGTCGCCAGCGAAGAAGTCAACAACCAAATCGACGCACTGAACAGTATTCTGAAGCGCTACGATGCAAGCGGTATGCTCATCGGCGAAGCACCCTGCATGAAGGACATGATCGAAACCACCGACCGTGACTTCAAGGTGGTCAACGCCGTTTCCATTCTGGCAATCTTTGTTATCATCGCCATCGTGGAAAAGAGCTTCTCGCTGCCGTTCGTTCTGATTTCCGTCATCGAGCTGGCAATCTTCATCAACCTGGGCTTGCCCCATTATCTGGGCCAGTCGCTGCCCTTTATTGCGCCGATTTGTATCAGCACGATTCAGCTGGGCGCAACGGTTGACTACGCAATCCTGATGACCACTCGCTACAAGACCGAGCGTCTGGCTGGCCGCGATAAGCGCAGCAGCGTGAAAATTGCGCTGGCAGCTTCGGCTCCGTCCGTTATCGTCAGCGGCGCAGGCCTGTTTGCCGCAACCTTTGGCGTTGCCGTGTATTCCGACCTGGACATCATCAGCTCCATGTGTATGTTGATGGCACGCGGCGCTGTGGTCAGCGTATTGTGTGTTCTCTTTATCTTGCCTGCACTGTTCATGCTGTGTGACTGGCTGATCTGCAAGACCACGGCAGGTATGCGGCATATCGGTGCAAAAACCAAAATGGAAACTGTGGAGGGTTAAGCAATGAACCAAAAGTGGAAGAAACTCACGGCAGAGGTTGTCTGTGCTGCCCTGGTTGTGGCTGGCGTAGGCACCACGGTATTTGCCGTCAACAACGAAAAGAATACAGATCAGAAACAGGACAACGCTTCTGTTTCCGCAACGTCCGATAAAAAATCCGGCAGCACCGCATTCGACGAAACGGTGTATGTGCTGGCAGGCGCCGACGGCAGCATGAAAAAGTGCATCGTCAGCGATTGGGTAGACGGTCCCGACAAGGACGATTACATCCAGAACGAAAGCACCCAGACGCCGCCTGTGGAAATGTCCGTCAAGTATATGCTGGACGGCGTGGAAACCGCACCCGACCAGATGGCAGGCAAGAGCGGCAAGGTCAAGATTCGTTTTGATTACAAAAACAACAAGACCGAAACCGTCAAAATCAACGGCAAGCAGGAAACTCTGCATGTGCCTTTTGCCGCACTGACCGGCATCCTGCTGGATAACAACGTGTTTACCAATGTGCGCGTCACCAACGGTCGTTTGGTCAATGACGGCGACCGCACCCTGATCGTGGGCATTGCACTGCCCGGCATGACCGATAACCTGAAGCTGGAAAGCGACGAGGTAGAGCTGCCGGAGTACGTCGAAATCACTGCTGATGTGCAGAACTTCGAGCTGGCAAACACCATGACGCTGGTGACCAACATGGTCTTCAACGAAATCGACACCGACAAGCTGGATTCTGCCGACGGCCTGAAGGACGCAATCGGCAAGATGACCGATGCAATGTCCCAGTTGATGGGCGGTTCCAACCAGCTGTATGACGGCCTGACCACCCTGTACGAAAAGTGCACGCTGCTGGCCGATGGCAGTGGAAAGCTGGCATCTGGCGCATCCCAGCTGCAGGACGGTGCTGCACAGCTGAACGGCGGCGCACAGCAGCTGGCTGGCGGCTCGAAGCAGCTGGTGAACGGCCTGGATCTGTTGGTTGCCAACAACGATGCACTGAACGGCGGCGCAGGCCAGATTTTTGACGCACTGCTGTCGGTTGCTAACGGTCAGCTGGCCGAAGCAGGCCTGTCTATCCCGGCACTGAATCGCGACAACTACGTTGAGATCCTGAACGGCGTGATTGCTTCTCTGGACGAAACCAACGTGGCTGCACAGGCACAGCAGCAGGCTCGTGCCGCTGTAACCCAGGCTGTCGAAGCAAAGCGCGGCGAAGTGGTCGCAGCTGTAACGGATGCTGTGAAAGTACAGGTCACCCAGGGCGTTACCGAAGCGGTTCAGCAGGGCGTATTCGCCAAGGTTCTGGAAGCGATGGGCATGACGCCCGAACAGTACCAGCAGGGCATGGAAGCAGGCGCAATTACCGCTGAGCAGCAGGCACAAATCAAAGCTGCTGTGGATGGCCAGATGGCTTCTGCCGAAGTGCAGGGCCTGATTGCCACCAACGTGGACGCAAAGATGCAGTCCGAAGAAATCCAGGGCCTGATTCAGGCTAAGACCGAAGAACAGGTCGCTGCTCTGATTGAGCAGAACATGAATTCTCCTGAGGTACAGGCAAAGATCACCGCAGCACTGGAGCAGGCACGCTCCGGCGCTGCAAAGGTCAGCGCTCTGAAAGAGCAGCTGGACAGCGTCAGCACCTTCTATAATGGTCTGACCACCTACACTGCTGGTGTGGCAGCTGCAAATTCCGGCGCACATCAGCTGAATGACGGTATTGTAGTGCTGAACGACGGTGCTGCAAAGCTGGCTGGCGGCGCACACGAGCTGGCTGGTGGTGCAAACACCCTGAATAGCAATATGCCTGCTCTGTTGGACGGCGTTTCTCAGCTGCGTGACGGCAACAAGAAGTTGGTCGATGGCTTGCAGGAGTTCAACCATCAGGGCATTGAAAAGCTGGCAAATGCAATCAACGGCGATCTGGAAAACGTGGCTGAGCGCCTGAAGACCAGCATCGAGATTTCCCAGAAGTACCGCTCCTTTACCGATGAAAACAGCGCAGATGACAGTCAGGTGAAGTTCATTTACCGCACCGACTCCATCGGCTGATTTCTATAAAAACCTCAAACACAAAACCTCACAAAACACAAACTCCTCTTGCCCGGAACCTGCCTCCTCAAAGGTTCCGGGCCTTTTTGTATCTCAGGAGAGAAACTATAAAATAAAACAGCCGCCACATGCAAAGCGCATGCAGCGGCTGTTTTTATGTGTTTAGATGAAAGCGCGGCAGAACCCAGATTACAGGTGGTTGATCCATTCCACTTCCATTTCCTCGCACAGTGCCTGAGCGTACTTTTTGCTCATGTACTTGGAAGAATAGATGCAGATTTTGCCGTTGGATGCGGTCACGGTATCAATATCCTGGTATTCTTCGGTCTGCTTCATGCCCTCCAGCGCAGCGAAAATCTCGCCTTTTGTAAAGAAATAAGGGCTGTCCATCATAGCCGTCATCTTTACCGGGCGGGGGTAGATCTTGCAGTCATGGCGTGCAGCAGAGGCAATGGATTCCAGAATATCCTTTTCCTGCATGATGGACTGAATCTTTGCGAAATGCTCCGTCATGTTGTCGGAATCGTAGTAGTATACGTCTTTTTTGCCCTTGACGCTTCGGATGCTTTCAAAGAACGGGCTTTCCTCCGGCTTTGCCAGAATCTCGGCTGCACGCTCCGGGGTCACGCCTTCGGGCGGGGTCTGGGTAAGATCCTTAAACGCTGCCAGTTCCTCTGCAAGGGTAACTTCCTTGATGTAGCTTGCAAGCAGCTCATCATCGGATTTTACGCGGTTGTTTTCGGCTTCCACCTCTTGCAGGGCTTCTTCCATAGCGCGCAGAGTTTCTTCGTCCAGGCTGTCGGCGATGGCCTGTAATTCTGCATCATCCAGGTCGTCGTCCAGCATCTCCAATTCTTCGTCGTCCATACAAGGTTCTCCTTATGTGTTTTTGATGATTATACCATGTTGCGCAGAAAAATGGTATCCTGTATTGCTCGGATAGAACAAGCGCTGCGCCGTAAAAAAATAGTTAGGCAGGTAAAAAACCTGCCTAACTACTCAAGTTAAATCAAACTGCTATTGCAAAGAAGGATTACGGCAGCAGATTCAGAGATGCCAGCTTGTCAGCCACATCGTTCAGACCGAACTTCTCCAGGGTCTCACGAGTGGGGCAGCCCAGCTTCTCATCCCAGCCCATTTCCTTATACAGCATGGTGTAAGCCAGCTGCATATCGTCACGGTCCATCTTGATGGTGCCTTCTTCAAATGCCTTGAAGTCAGGCTCCATGTCGAACGGCCAATCGTTCACAGCGTCGTGCTCGTGGCGCATATCGTTGGTGCCCATCCACAGAACAGACATTGCGCGCTGCAGCTGCAGAACACGCTCTGCTGCAAAGTCCAGCTTCTCCTCAGTCCACTCTTCGCCGGTGATAGCGGTCATGTACTGAGCTTCCACAGACAGGTCGCCCTTGTAGTTGCGATCCTTACGGGGAGAGAAGGTCATGGGCCATACCCAGTTGCACAGGGTGAAGGAGTCGTGCAGAGTCTGGCGGACAACGCCGAACTTAGCAAACTTAGCCTTAGCCTCGTTCATCGGGGTGTAGTTCTTGGGCTTATCCAGGCAGCCTTCGCCGAAGCGCTCTTCCAGGATGCTCTTCTTGATTTCGTAAGGCAGGCCGGAACCCCAAGCGTTAACGATGGTGTGGCACATGCAGTCACGGTTGAAGAAGATGTTGGTCAGTGCGCCAACCTGTGCGTCGCACTCGTTGCCGTGGTGCTTGGACCAGCCCAGGGGAGACCAAACCAGCATTTCCACGGAGTTCAGGTACTTGCCGCCCAGCAGATCCTTGTAACGCTCGTTGACGTAGTAAGCGCCATCGCCCAGGTGAGACAGCTCGCCCTGCTTGGTAGCGATACGGGTCATGATGTCCTTGATGAAAGCGGGGTCGCCAGCTTCGTACTTGTCCCACAGCAGAGAATCGTACTCTTCCTTGGGCAGGATTTCCTTCAGCAGGTCGTGCTTCAGGAAGTAGTTGACGGTGTTGGGCAGTTCGCCGTAGTTATCCCACAGGCCCAGGTCGTCAGCAGTAGACAGAGCAGCAACGTTGCAGTAGAAACGGCCGTCGCCTTCGTCAACGTAGTCCTTGTGGTTGCCGTTCATGATCTTTGCCCACATGAAGTTAGGCATGCAGGTGTTGGAAACAGCTGCAACATAGCCTTCCTTCTCCAGCTCAGGCAGGTAAACGGTAGCAGAGCAGCGGATGGGGCAGGAGGTGCAGCCGGTCATCTTGACGGTGTACTTCTCGCTCTCAGGTCCGAAGTCCTTGAATGCCTTCTGGCAGCGGTAGCCGAACTTGTTGATTTCGCCGGGCTCAGAGTCGCCGGTGTCAACAGGGCCGCCTTCAGCAGCACCCCAAGTCAGGCCGGGACGGCCGGTCCAACGGGAATCGGGATCGTAGTACTCAGCCCAGGGACGCTCGGTAGCGGGAACAACGTGGTTGTTGTTAGAGCCCATCAGGTCGCTCATAACATAGTTGTTCAGCTTCATGATTTCCTTGGGGTCAGCAACGTGCACAGCGCCGGTGCCGTAAACAGCAATAGCCTTCAGGTTCTTAGAACCGAAGATAGCGCCAATGCCTGCACCAGCAGAGTGGTTTGCAGCATTGATAATGCAGGACAGGTTGACCAGGTTTTCACCAGCAGGACCACAAGCAACGACAGTAAAGCCGCGGCCGTCCTTCTTCTGGATCATGACTGCAGCCTCACGGGTGGACTTGCCCCACAGATCTTCAGCGCTCTCGATAGAAACTTCGTCGTCCTTGATCTTGATGTAAACAGGAGCTGCAGCCTTGCCTTCCACGATAACAGCATCGTAGCCAGCATACTTCAGCATAACAGCCAGCTCGCCGCCCATGTGGGAGTTAACAACCATGTTGCCCTTGGTAAAGGTAGACAGGGAAGTAAAGGTCGTACGACCAGAGCAAGGTGCGCTGGAACCGGTGTTGGGGCCAACAGCGGCAATAATCTTGTTTGCTTCATCAAACGGCTTGGTTCCAACAGGAACTTCCTCGTACATGATTCTGTCGCCAAAACCAGTACCGCCGATATATTCAAAATATTTGCTAGAATCTTCTACGCTGCTTGTACCTGCGGTCAAGTTCACGCGAAGAATCTTACCACTCCAACCATTGGTCATTGATTAGATCCTCCCTTACATTTCTTTGGCAACATCTTTCCAGTCAACGATGGAAAGTGCGCCAGTAGGACAACCGGCCACGCAAGCGCCGCAAGTCAGGCACTTGGTAGACTTCTTGGTCTCGGGGTCAACAGTGGGCAGGTGCCAGGGGCAAGCAGCGGTACATGCGCCGCAGCCAACGCACAGGTCCTTGTTCACAACGCGAGCGCCGGTGTTGGGGTCAGCAACGATAGCGTGCTGGGGGCAAGCCTCCATGCACTTGGGGTCCTTGCACTGCTTGCAGGTAACGGGACCAAAGTTCCACACACCGTAGATGCCGTCGCCGTGGCGGTAATCTTCGGTAACACCTGCTTCGCCGGTGTACAGGTTATCACGCATCTTCAGGCGAGCGATAAAAGGCATAACCTTGCCGTCGTTTGCCAGAGAGCAGTTTGCCTCGCAGCGCTGGCAGCCAACGCACTTTGCGCGGTTTACGACCAGCATTCCCTTAGGAGTGGGGATCGTGTCGACCATACCGTTGTCAACTTCCTGCTGGCTGCAACCAAACAGGGAAAGCATCGAACTGGTCAGGGTAACACCAGCCAGACCTTTACCAGAGATCTTCAAAAACTGGCGTCTGGAATATTCTTTATCAAATATTCCTTTCTTGTTTTCTTCAGACATATTGTCTTCCTCCTTCTTATGCAATCTGAACACGTACACATACGCAGTCTCCATGCTAGTCCGATTCTACTCCTGTCGATTTTGTTTGTCAAACATTTCACGGCAATGGAAGAAAAATGGCACGGCGCAGCTGTTGCAAGGGCGTATGCGAATTGTCGTGGAAAATTGGAAAAAATGGTATCGTTTTGCACAAGGTGAACAAGAAAAAATTTTTTCTTTTTAGCTTTTGTGCCGTATTTTGAAAAAATAAATCGTTTGTGTTTTGTCAAGCAATCCACCGTTTTTTCAATAGAAAAAAGCTCCCTTCGGCCGAGAAGCCAAAGGGAGCTTTTTGGGGAAAGACCAGTTTTGTTAAGTGGTTGGATATGTGGTCTTGCGTGGCAGGTACTTGCAGCACCGGGGGGTGCTTGTCACATTGCACTTGTAATCCCCGGAAGCAAGCTACCTGTTGCAGCAGGTAAGCCGCTGTTTCAATGGGAAGTGTGCTGTGACGATTTTTTTCGGATTAGGAGAGAGGTATGTATAATAAGAAGGGGAAACAAGATTACTGGATCGGGCTGAAACCAACCTTTTCAAATACAGCCGAAGCTTCGTCGCTGTTCAGGTAATTCAGGAAATCCTGTGCAGCCTGCTGGTTCTTGCTGACCTTCAGCACAGCAGCGGGGTAAATGACCTGACCGCACATTTCGGCGGTAGCGGTATCCACAACTTCCAGTCCAGCGGAGTAAGCGTCGGTGGTGTAGATGATGCCGCAGTCTACAGCAGCTTCGGAAACCTGAGAGGTGACTTCCTTTACGTTGGAAGCGTAGGTCAGGCGGTTTGCATTGGCCAGCTCTTCTTCGTTCAGGTCGTAGTAAGCCAGAATCTTCTGGGTGTACTGGCCAACCGGAACATCGGCGTTGCCCATTGCCATCATGATGTCGCTGTCCTTCAGGCGAGCAGCCAGATCATCGTAGCTCTTAATGCCGGCAGGGTTGCCAGCGGGCACAGCCAGCGCAACCTTGTTTTCCAGCAGATCGATGCGGGTTTCGGGCTGTACGAAGTCCAGCTTGTCGGCGTTCTTTTCGGAAGTGATGTCCAGATTGTTCATCTGCTTGGGAGAAGCGGAGATGAACACGTCGCAATCTGCACCGTTTTCGATCTGGGTCTTCAGCGTTCCGGAAGAATCGAAGTTGTACACCAGCGTAACGTTGGGAGCAACAGCCTTATAATTCTCTGCGATCTCGTTCAGCGTTTCGGTCAGGGAAGCAGCTGCAAAAACAACCAGCTCGGTGGGTTCAGCAGCATCAGCTGCCTGGCTGCCAGACGAAGTCGAATCGGAATCAACAGGGGTAGAATTTGCGCCGCAGCCGACGAGCACCGTCATCGTCAGGCACAAAGCAGTAAGTAATGCAAAAATCTTTTTCATGAATCTTCCTCCAAACAAAAAAATAAGCCCGTCTTTTCCAAGACGGACTACAAATAAAGCTACAGAAAGAAATTCTGAGTATTATCCTGTTTTCCGTCTTCTTTTCAAAAGGAAGGCTCAGCTGTTTTCAGCAAAACCCGTTGGTCCGTTCGCCATGACGCGAGGTTTTAGGTGCTTGGACTCGAAGACATTACATATTATTTCAAATTTTACAGAATCTGTCAACCTCTTTTGGACCGATTTTCTGTGCTTTTCAAAAAAATAGGCAGGATCATATTACTTGCACGTCATATTTATGTAGTAAAAAATACATTCAGCAAACAAATCATTTGAAACAGTACGGCACTGTGTAGAGCATAAAGCAGCGCCGCTGTGATGCGCCTAAAACTGCTTTTCGCAAGATAACCGTCACTGTATATTCTTTGGAAGAAAATGCTTATTTGCACGTCAAAATTGCGCTGAAACAAAACAATAAAAACCGACCCGGAGCGTTTGGGCTCCGGGTCGGTTTCTTTCATTTTTTACTCAGGTAAGAAAATCTTTCCTAAGTGGGTTTCCTTGGATGCTTTTATCAAGCCTTGGGAGTAAGGTTCATGCGTGCCTCGTACAGGTTTGCAGCAGCCTCAGCACGTGCGGCTTCGCTGGCACCTGCCGGCAGGGACTTTGCACTGCGCAGTGCAGAAACAAAGACAACCTTTTGCAGATCGTTCTCGTACTTTGCGGCATTCAGTGCTTCCGCCAGCTTAATTTCTTCTTCCAGAGAAGCAGCGCCTGCGGCCACGGTGATGGAAATTTCAGCACTCTTTTCGCCATAGGTGACGGTCACGGTCTTGTTCTCGACGGTCAGCTTGGTGCCCAGTGCAGGTGCAAAGGCGAAGTTTGCATCGCCCTTCTTGTAAGCAACCTCTGCCGTGGTGCCGTCGCCGTAGGTGACAGTCAGTACCAGGCCAGCAGGATCGAAGGTTTCGCCTGTGGTGTAGCTGGTCTTGGTGGGATTGGTCTTAACTGCAATAGATGTAGCCGGTGCGCCGTTCTTCACGATCTGGAAGCTTGCGCTCAGCTCGCCCTTGTACTGGCCAATGCCGGTAGCGGTTACGGTAGCAGTGCCGAACTTGTCGTTGCCGGTAAAGCTCAGGGTGTAGTCAAAACCGTAGCTCAGAGTGGTCTCGCCGTTCTTGATCACAGGGTTGACCATGACGGGATTTTCTGCGCTGACCGAATCAACCTTTACGGTTGCCGGAACTTCGATAGTGCACTTGCTCAGATCACCGTCGCCGGGCTTCAGTGCGCGCAGTTCGGACATACTCATGTGTGCATCTGCACCAGAGTCGGCAGCGGTGTGAACACCAACGACGCGGATGTACTTCGCATTGACGGGTTCTTTGAACTCGACGATCTTCCAGTTGCGGTCGGATGCCTTCCAGGTTCCGGTTGCACCCGGAACAGGAGTCCAGGTCTGGTTGTCGTTGGAATATTCAATGCGATACTCGGTGGTAGCGCCGTTGCCGTTGCCTTGCTGACGCGGCAGAACGCGAACGCCAACGATAGGCTTTTCCTTGCCCATATCCAGGCCAACCCAGCGCTTGCTCGGATCACGGCCTTCGCTGGCGTTGTTCCAGTTGGTGTGCCAGTGGGTCTGGGGGTCGCCGTCGGTCACAAAGGAAGCAGGACCTTCGCCGTTCTGTGCGGGTTTCAGCTGGCTGCCTGCGATGCCGGTGGTAGTTTCCTTCGGATAATCGCGGGAATCATCATCAGCAGGGAAGGAAGCTTCCTTGTTCAGCTCAATGTCAAAGAAGCTGCGTGCGCTGTGGTCCTCAGCCTCGGTGATGATGTGGATGATGTCCTTGTATGCAGGCAGAACGGTGACAGCTGCATTGCCCTTGCCGGCTGCTGCAACGTCTGCAAAAGCAGCGTTCACAGCAACAGTGCCCTTCTTGTTGGGCTGAATGTTGAGCTGTGCCTGCGGTACGTTGTGGCCGTTGATGCTCAGGCTTTCCAGCTGTGCGCTACGGTTGGTGACGAAGCTGCCTTCTGCCTTTTTCAGCTCCACCTCAGTGATAGCGGTGCAAGCCTTCGAATCGGTTCCGGTGGGCTTTGTGGTGTTGGTCAGCTTCAGCTTAATCTGTGTAGCGGTGAAGGGTGCAAACTTGTAAGTGTACGGCGTTACACGGTCATTTTCTGCGCCAATGGTTTCAGTGGTGTCAACCTTGGTCCATTCTTTGCCGCCGTCGGAAATCCAGATCTCAGTAGTGTTTGCATCCGGATAGCGCATACTGCTGTTGTCCTTGGCAAAGTGGATGACAGCCTCGCCGATACTCTGCTGGGTGTCATAGCGGAACGTGATTTCAGCGGTGTTATCGTTGAAACGATTGGATGCCTTCCAGTTACTCCATGCGGTGGGGTTCTTACCGCCATTGTTATTGGTGGCGATCTGGGTGCGGCCGTCATTGATTGCTTCCAGCGTATCGGACTGCTGTTCAGCAGGAATATCCTGCTCCAGATGTGCTGCGCTGGAAACGCTGCCGCCGATGGTGATGATTTCCTTCTGTACACGCACGCTTGCGGTGACAGGGTAAGTGGTACCCAGAACGTCTGCGGTGCCATTTACCATTACAACAGAATCTTCCTTGCCAAAGGCACTGTCTTCCGGAATGTCCCACTTGACGGGGAATTCAACGTCGAGGATGGTGCCGTCTGCCATAACAACGGGACGCTGTGCAGGCAGGGTAGGTGTGGTATTTTTGTGCGTGGTAGTGGAGTAATTGAGCATACCGCCGACGTTCTCCAGAACATGAACAATTACAGAAACGGTATAATCCACATTGTCCACGTTGACAGTTCCCTTGACGGTAAAGCTGCCGGTCTGTGCGACCTGGCTCTCGGAAATTTTTTCCCATGCGACATCGACTGTCTTGGCAGTGCCGTTAGAGAAACGTGCCTCAACAGTGGTGGGGATGGTGGGGATGGTGCCGGTCTTTACATAGTAAGATTTGGCCATGTAGAAACCATCCAGAACAGCCTCCTGTTCGTTGCTTGCAACGGGCTTGGAGGTGACATGAACAGCATCGGAAGCGTTGATGCCGTCTGCAGTTGCAGTGATGGTAATTTCGCCTGCAGTCTTGGTGGTCTGCACGATAGCCAGCATCTTGCCGCCGAAAGCCTGGCGGCTCTTGCCCTTATAAGGATCGTGGTCGGGGGAGTTGCCGTTGTCCACGCCAACCAGCTTGCCGGGGCCATCGACCTTGATATGTACGCGGTTGCTTGCATTAGGAACCAAGTTGCCGTTGGCATCTACAACATCAACGGTTACGTAAATCAGATCTTTGCCGTCTGCGTAAACGGTGCGATCCTTGGTATCCTCGGTAACAGAAAGCTTTGCGGCTGCGCCGGCGGTCTTGATTTCAGCAGTCTTGAAGGGGGTAGTTTCGCCCTTCTTGAATGCCTCTGCCCGCAGGGTGCCTTCCTTGAAAGGAACCTGGAACTCGGCGTACAGCTTACCATTGTTGCCCTTGGCAGCCTTGTAAGTGTACATACCCTTGCCGCTATTCGATTTGATGGTATCAAACTCCTGGGTAAAGGTCTTTTGTTCACTTCCGTCAGAAGGAATCAGAGTCAGCTTCACAGTGTCTGCGTTGCTGGCGTATACAACAACGGGAACATCGCTGTTACCGCCGCCGATTACAACTTCGCGGTTCCATGCGGGCATAATGTGCAGGGTTTCGTCCTCGGTGTTCCACTGGCTGCGGTACAGATAGTAGGAATCCTTGGGGAAGCCTGCGGTATCGATGATACCAAAGTAAGAGTTCTTGGGAGAAGGCCATGCGCCCTGTGCGCCGCCCGTTGTGCCATTCCAGTGGGTAGGCTCGCCAATGTAGTCAAAGCCGGTCCAGACGTATTCACCTGCAACGAAGTCGCGCTGGATGACATCGCGCCATGCATCGTTGGCCAGTGCACCCCAACTTACCGTCGAGCCGTCGTAAGAGGTCAGCTGCTTATCGGTAGTGCGGTCATTGTCCGTGCGGCGATTGTAAATGCCGCGGCTGTTGACAGAAGATGCGGTTTCAGAGCCGTACAACTTCCAGTCGGAGTGCAGACGATGCAGTTCGTCATAACTGGGGCCTTTAGAATAGTTTGTGCCGCTTACGCCGCCGGCCTTCGTAATCTTATTGGCAACTGCAATCTGCTCCGCGTCACCACCCTTTACAGAGTTGCTGCCAACGGTCAACGGATTGGAAGTATCGATGTCCTGTGCCCATTTGATCAGCTCAGGCACCTTGGCGGAGTAGCCGCCGGGAATGTTGGTGCCTTCCTGAATTTCATTACCCAGAGACCACATGATCACAGAAGGTGCGTTGCGGTCACGCAGCAAAGTTTCCTGCAGGGAGTACTGTGCCCAAGTCTTGTTCGCAGCTGCATGGCACAGCTTGCTGTTTGCATCCATCGTTTGGTTAAAGAAACGGGCAAAGTCATTGCGGTTGCTGTTCTTCGGGTACATCCAGCCGTCGAAGATTTCCTCAACAACCAGAATGCCCTTTTCGTTACAAATGTCGATCAGGTTCTGAGATGCCGGGTTGTGGGTCACACGGATGGAGTTGCAGCCCATATCCATCAGGATCTCAACCTGACGCTCGACAGCGCGGCGATTGTTGACCGCACCCAGAGCACCCTGGTCGTGGTGCATGCAAACGCCCTTCAGCTTCATATTCTCGCCGTTCAGGCTGAAGCCCGTCTTGGTATCGAACTTGAAGTAGCGGAAGCCGTAAGTCGTATCGTAGGAGTCCAGAACCTTGTCGCCCTGCTTGATTTCAGTGCGGACGGTGTACAGGTTCGGATGCTCGGTGTCCCACAGATTGGGTGCTTCGGTCGTTTTCAGGACTGCATCCACTTTCTTGGTGCCGTTTGCATCAATGCTGACGCTATCTACGGTTACAGTGCCCTTGGCCACGTCCTTGCCCTTTTCGTACAGGGTGTGGGTAACGGATACGTTAGCAGCGGCAGTACCGTCGTTTACAACGGTGGTAGCAATAGTCATATCCACATTGCCCTTAGCCTGCGTTTCCAGGTTCGGGGTAGTGATCTGAGTGCCGCCCAAATCTACATGAACCGGGTCGGTGATGGTCAGGTTCACATCGCGGTAAATGCCGCTGCCGGAATACCAGCGGCTGGACGGGGTCTGGTGGTTGACCTTAACGGCAATCAGATTATCTTCGCCAAAATTGACCTGATCGGTAATGTCAACGGAGAAAGGCGAGTAGCCGTAAGGGTGGGTGGCCAGCCGTTCGCCGTTAACCCATACAGTAGCATCCATGTAGACACCATCAAAGTCTACGCGAATCCGCTTGCCGCGCTGGGACGAATCAATGGTAAAGTTCTTGCGGTACCAGCCAACACCGCCGGGCAGGTAGCCGCTTTCGGCTTCCAGTGCCTGAGAAAATTCCTGCTCGATGCTGTAATCATGGGGCAGGTCCAACTGGCGCCAGGATGCATCATTGTAGGTCGTCTTTTCGGCGCCGGTCGCTTCGCCCAGATAGAACTTCCAGTTATTGACGAAGCTCTCTGTGCGCTGCTTGCTCTGGCCGTAGCGGCTGACGTACACAACCTCCGGCTGAGAATTCATCTGTGACGAGCTGTCAGCCAATGTGGAAACCAGAGGTCTGGCTGCATAAGCATGGGGCAGAACTGCGGCGCCCTGCATTGCAATAACAAATGCTGCGACAGCCGCAATCGTGCGTTTACATCTTTTCTTCACAAAAATCCATACCTTCCTTTCGAAGTCCCACCGGCGGTGGGTGCGATTTTGACGGGTGTGTTTTTGCATTTGGACACAAATCCACGTAATAACTATACTTTAAAGCAAAATGAGGTTTCCGTCAAGAATTTTCGTTGCCAATTTTCATATTTTTAGAAAACAGTGCAAGAAATCTTTTGTACTGAATGTGAATACGTACGAGTTTGTGAAAAGTTGGCATTTTTTTAAGCACCATGCCGTTGCCGATATAAA
>JAHHRK010000024.1 GCA_020025795.1 Faecalibacterium sp.
TCGAACCCCTGACATCCTGCACGTCAAGCAGACGCTCTACCAGCTGAGCTAACCGTCCATATTCAGTTTTGCGGCCGCCGTGCGAACCAGCTCGTTTAATATACCATAGGTTTTTCCAAAATGCAAGCTTTTTTTCAAATTTTTTTGAAAAGATTTCAGCTGCTCGGATTTTCGGTACGGTTTGTCTGTTTTTGGCACATGCGCAGCCGTATTTGCGCAAGCAGAAAATTCGCGATATCGGTCAAAAGGAAAAAGACGCACAGAGCACAGCCTGATTCGAGCAATTTTTACAGTTAAAGGGTGGACTTTTTGTGGAGAATTTGCTGTACCTTAGCCGGATTTATTGCTGTATGGGGCAGCTTATGGTATACTAATTTAGTTATAGTGGAGAGGTATATAAAAGATGAGAGTTTTGGGCATTGACCCCGGTTATGCAATCGTAGGCTGGGGAGTAATCGACTACACGGGCAATCGGTTTACGCCGGTGGCGTTCGGTGCAGTGACTACCGAGGCCGGCGTCCCGTTTGAACAGCGCTTGCGCCAGGTATACGAAGGCGTCAGCGAGGTAATCCAGACCTACCAGCCGGAAGTGATGGCAATTGAAAAGCTGTTTTACCAGCACAACCAGACTACGGTGATTGGTGTAGCCGAGGCACGCGGCGTTATTTTGCTGGCTGCGGCACAGGGCGGTCTGCCAATTGAAGAATTTACCCCCATGCAGGTGAAGCTGGCGGTGACAGGCTACGGCAAAGCCGTTAAAAAGCAGGTGCAGGAGATGACACGGATCATGCTGCATCTGGAGAAGGTCCCCAAGCCGGACGATACGGCGGACGCACTGGCGATGGCAATTACCTACTGCCATACCTCGCGCAATCAGCTGCAAAGTTTCCAGCCGCGCCGCGTGGGACCCATTTGATTTTTTAAGAGAAGGAGTGCAGGTTTATGATCTACTGCCTGAACGGAACAGTCATCAAAAAGAGTACGGACTCTGTGGTCATTTCCTGCGGGGGCGTGGGCTATCTGGCACAGGTGCCGACAAACGTTTCGGCTGCGCTGCCCCCGGTGGGAAAAGAAGCCACACTGTATACCGTGATGAATGTGACCGAAAACGATGTAAGCCTGTTCGGCTTTGCCAGCGAAGCACAGAAATCCTGCTTTGAAATGCTGACAGGGGTATCCGGTGTTGGCCCGAAGGTGGGCATTGCGCTTTTGAATGCGCTGGAGCCGGACCGCATTGCACTGGCAATTTCCGCAGGTGACCACAAGGCACTGACAGCGGCAAATGGCGTTGGCCCCAAATTAGCCCAGCGCATTACACTGGAATTGAAGGACAAAGTGGGCAAGGGCCTGGTGGACGGCGTTGCACTGTCTGATGTATCCGCGGCCGCTGCGGCACCCGCCGCCGGCGCAAGCCAGGCCATTGCAGCACTGGTCAGCCTGGGATACAGCCAGAGCGACGCGGCACTGATGGTGTCCAAGGTAGACGAAAGCCTGCCGGTAGAAGAAATTATTCGGTTGGCACTGCGCAGCAGCATGACGGGGAGGAGATAAGCTATGACAGATCAACAGGCATTGTTTGGCGCACAGATGATGCAGCCGACGCCCGGCCCGTTGGACTCGGAAGAAAATAACCTGCGCCCCCATCGGCTGGAAGATTATGTGGGCCAGGAAAAGGCCAAGGAAAATCTGCGGATTTATCTGGAAGCTGCACGCCGCCGCGGCGAACCGATGGACCATATTTTGCTGTATGGTCCTCCGGGTTTGGGCAAGACTACCCTGGCCGGTATTGTTGCTGCCGAGATGGGCGTACAGATGCGCGTGACCAGTGGCCCTGCCATTGAAAAACCGGGCGATTTGGCAGCGCTGCTGACCAATTTGCAGGAAGGCGACGTTCTGTTTATTGACGAAATCCATCGCCTGAGCCGTCAGGTGGAAGAAGTGCTGTACCCGGCACTGGAAGACTTTGCGCTGGACATCATGATCGGCAAAGGCCCCAGTGCGCAGAGCATCCGCATCAACCTGCCGCGCTTTACGCTGATTGGTGCAACCACTCGTGCCGGCCAGCTGACCGGACCGCTGCGCGACCGTTTTGGCGTGCTGCTCAAGCTGGAACTGTACAGCCCGGACGAGCTGGCGCGCATCATTACCCGAAGCGCAGGCATTTTGGAACAGCCCATCACGCCGGAAGGCGCAATGGAGCTGGCAAAGCGCAGCCGCGGTACGCCTCGTGTGGCAAACCGTACCTTGAAGCGCGTTCGCGATTTCGCCACTGTATTGAGCGATGGCGTAATCGATCAGGACACCGCACTGCTGGCGCTGAAGCGTATGGACATTGACGACGAAGGTCTGGATCAGCTGGACCGAAGCGTGCTGCGTGCCATCATCGAAATGTACAATGGCGGTCCGGTCGGCCTGGAAACGCTGGCCGCCGCCCTGGGCGAAGAAGCCGTCACACTGGAGGATTTGTGCGAGCCGTATCTGATGCAAAACGGATTTTTGACCCGCACACCTCGCGGCCGCTGTGTAACCAGACTGGCCTATGAACATTTGGGCATGAAGGAACCGGAATCACTCCGCAATTCCAGCCCAGAAGAAAACGGCCAGCAGACTTTATTTTGATTTTTGAACTTTTGCTATTCGTGAAATTGGAAAGGAGCCGTCTATGCGTCCTGCAGACAGCTGGAAAGATTATGAATTGATTGATGCCACTTGCGGCAACCGTTTGGAGCGCTGGGGCAAAACCCTGCTGGTTCGCCCGGACCCGCAGGTTGTGTGGAAAACGCCGGAACAGTCTCCGCTTTGGAAAAAGGCAGACGCTGTGTATCACCGCTCGACAAAGGGCGGCGGCGAGTGGGAATATCGCCGTCCGCTGAAGGAAAAGTGGAATATCACCTGCGGCGAAGGCGAAGACAAGCTGACTCTGGTGGTCAGCCCCACCGGATTTAAGCACACTGGTGTTTTCCCGGAGCAGGCTGTGAACTGGGCTTGGTATGCGAAGAAAATTCGCAACGCCGGCCGCCCCATCCGTGTGCTGAACCTGTTCGGCTATACCGGCGGTGCAACGCTGGCCTGTGCAGCAGCAGGTGCATCCGTCTGCCATGTAGATGCCAGCAAGGGCATTGTGCAGTGGGGTAAGGAAAATGCGGTAGCCAGCCAGTTGGCAGACCGCCCCATCCGCTGGATCGTGGACGATTGCGCTAAGTTTGTAGCACGCGAAATCCGCCGTGGCAGTTTCTACGATGCCGTCATTATGGACCCGCCCAGCTACGGCCGTGGCCCCGGCGGCGAAATCTGGAAGCTGGAGGACAGTATCTATGATTTGATGTCCCTGTGCGCCGGCGTGCTGACGGACAATCCGCTGTTCTTTGCGGTTAACAGCTACACCACCGGCCTGAGCCCGGCGGTTATGGAGTACATCCTGAAAACTACCATTCAGCCCAAGTTCGGCGGCAAGACCAGCTGTGACGAAATCGGTCTGCCGGTTTCTGCTACGGGCGGCGTGGTGCCCTGCGGCGCAACCGCAATCTGGGAAACAGAGGACTAAACCGCTTTCCGCGCTTTTGCGGTGGATTTGTTCACAATTCACCGTTAAGATACAAGCAAGTAAATCAACCGAAACAGGGTGCAACCCATATACAAGGTGGGTGTGCCACTAGAAAGAGAAATAAAATGGAAGCAATGTTGAATGCAGAAAACATTACCTTTCGGTACGACGATGAAAGTGATCGGTACGCACTGAACGGTGTGTCAATGAACATAAAGAAGGGCGAGTTTGTCGCGGTGCTGGGCGCCAACGGCTGCGGCAAATCTACGCTGGCAAAGCACTTCAACGCCATTCTGCTGCCCGAAAAAGGCACAGTGACGGTGGAGGGCATGGATACCGCCAACGACGATTACCTGTATGATATTCGCCAGAAGGTGGGTATGGTGTTCCAGAACCCGGATAACCAGATCGTAGCGACCGTTGTGGAAGAGGACGTGGCTTTTGCGCTGGAAAATCTGGGCGTGCCTTCGGACGAGATTCGCTCCCGCATTGACCAGTCTATGGAAATGGCAGGTATTTATAAATATCGGGAAAAGGCTCCCCACAAGCTTTCCGGCGGACAAAAGCAGCGTGTTGCCATTGCAGGCGTAATCGCGATGAATCCGGACTGCCTGATTCTGGACGAGGCAACGGCTATGCTGGACCCCATTGGACGCGATAAGGTGATGCATACCATCCATACGCTGAATAAAAAATACGGCATTACCGTAGCGGCTATCACCCACTATATGGAAGAAGCTGCACAGGCAGACCGCGTTGTGGTCATGAGCCACGGCAAAATCGTGATGGAAGGCACACCCAAAGAGGTGTTCAGCCAGACCGAGCGCGTGCGCAGCCTGAATCTGGATGTGCCGCAGGCTGCCGAACTGCGCGATGAGCTGGTAAAGGCAGGCCTGGATTTGCCGGAAGGTATTATTGATACGGAGGAGTGCGCACAGGCATTGTACGCCCTTCTGACAGAAGGGAGCAATGCACAGTGAGCGAAACCATCGTTGCAGAAAAGAAAAATGAAATCATTCGGGTGGAAAACCTGACTTACACCTATAACCCCGGCATGCCTGACGCCACTACTGCACTGGAAAACGTAAGTTTTTCTGTACAGGAAGGCGACTTCGTGGGCATTATCGGTTCTACCGGCAGCGGCAAATCCACGCTGATTTCCCATATGAACGGCCTGAACCGTCCCACCCAGGGTAAAATCTTTATCGACGGGAAAGATATTTGGGAGGACCCTTCCAAGATTCGTGATGTGCGTTTCAAGGTAGGTCTGGTGTTCCAGTATCCGGAATATCAGCTGTTTGAGGAAACCTGCTATAAGGATATTGCCTTCGGCCCCAAAAACATGGGCCTGGACGCAAAAGAAATCGACCGCCGTGTGCAGGAAGCGGCGGAGTTTGTCGGTTTGGACAAAGCGCTTTTGGAGCGCAGCCCCTTTGAGCTGTCCGGTGGACAGAAGCGCCGTGTGGCCGTGGCCGGTGTGATGGCCATGGAGCCGCGGATTCTGGTTCTGGACGAGCCGGCAGCAGGTCTGGACCCGGAAGGCCGAGAACAGATTCTGAGCCAGGTGAAGGAATATCATAAAAAGACGGGTACCACCGTGCTGCTGGTCAGCCACAGCATGGAGGATATTGCCAAGTACGCGGATAAGGTGCTGGTGATGGATCAGAAGCACATCGCCATGTACGACACAGTAGAAAATGTGTTTGCACGGGCAGAAGAACTGCTGTCCATTGGTCTGTCGGTGCCGCAGGTGACAAAGATTTTCCTGCGCCTGCGCCAGATGGGCGTGGATATCACGACGGATGTGTACACCATCCCCTATGCTGTCAAAACCATTTTGAAGGCAAAGGCACGCCGTGAGGCAGGCGAGGATCTGCGCATCCCCGCTGAAAAGCAGGAAGGAGGCGCTGAGTAATGCTGCGTGATATTACCATTGGTCAGCACTTCCCCGGTACGAGCCGTATCCATACCTATGACCCCCGCGCCAAAATCATCATGACGATTCTGTTTATCGTTCTGCTGTTCGCGGCATCGAATCCGCTGGGTCTGGTGTTGAACTTTATCCTGCTGGGCCTGTTGTACCGCATGGCACGAATCCCCTTCAAGCTGATTGTAAAGAGCTTGAAGCCCATTGTGCCCATCATTATTTTCACGTCGGTTTTGAACCTGTTCTTTATCACCGGTGAGGGTGACCCGCTGGTGCATTTCTGGTTCATTTCCATTTATGCCGAAGGTATCCGCTATGCCATTCTGATGGCGTGCCGCGTGGTGGCATTGATTGCAGGCACCAGCCTTTTGACCTACACCACCAGCCCCATCGTGCTGACCGATGCCATCGAGCAGCTGCTGCGTCCGCTGGCTGTGCTGCATGTGCCGGTGCATGAGTTGGCCATGATGATGACCATTGCCCTGCGCTTTATCCCGACCCTGATCGAGGAAACGGATAAAATCATGAATGCCCAGAAGGCACGCGGCGCAATGCTGGATAACGGCAGCCTGAAAGAGCGTGTAACTGCGCTGGTGCCTGTTTTGATTCCGCTGTTTATTTCCGCTTTCCGCCGTGCGGACGAGCTGGCGATGGCAATGGAATGTCGCTGCTATCGCGGCGGTTCAGGACGCACCCGCCTGAAGGTTTTGCGCTTTACCAAGCGAGATCTGGAAACCACTGTGATTTGCCTTCTGTGCTTTGCAGTGGTGTTCAGCACCCGGTTTTTGTTTCCGGGGTTTTAAGTAAACAGTTGTGTTGACAAGAAAAGGGAGCTTTGACCATGAATGTTCTGCTGCGGATTGCTTATGACGGAACCAATTATTGCGGCTTTCAGGTGCAGAACAACGGCATCTCGGTAGCACAGGTATTTCAGGATGCGATGGAAGCGGTTTTCGGCAACCGACCGGACATCAAGGGGTGCAGCCGCACCGATGCCGGCGTACACGCACTGGCCTTTGCACTGAACTTTTCCACTGACTGCCGAATTCCTGTGGAAAAGATTCCCATTGCCATCAACACAAAACTGCCGCCGGATATACGGGTACTTTCGGCACAGGTTGTGCCGGACGATTTTCATGCCCGGTATGCGGCGCACAATAAGACCTATCATTACCGTATCCGCAACAGCGTGATCGAATCGCCTTTTGATTGCCGATACACGGTACGTGTACCCCGGCAGCTGGATGTGGATGCTATGAATGCAGCAGCCAAGCGCTGCGAAGGAACCCACGACTTTACCACATTCTGCGCCGCGGGCAGCAGCGCTGCCGCACATGGCGATACGGTACGCACCATTACCGACTGCCACGTTGTGCGCGAAGGTGATGTGGTAACGATTTCCGTAACGGCAGACGGCTACCTGTATAATATGGTGCGGATTCTGGCAGGTACATTGGTAGAAGTGGGCAGCGGCCGTATGACGCCTGACCAGGTAACTGCGGCACTGGACGCCTGCGACCGCAGCAAGGCCGGACCGACCATGCCGGCAAAAGGCCTGTTTTTGTATCAGGTGGAGTATGACGAACCCACAGCGTAACCGGTGAGGAGAACAATGCGAAGAGACAGAAGGCGCAGCCGAACCATGCGCGAACCTCCCAGAAAGCACAAGGTGGAGGATCTGAGCGAAGTTCGGACGCGGAGAAAAAAACAAAAAATCCGTAAACTGATGCTTTGGGCGGTACTGTTAGCGGTGCTGATCGTGTGGTTCATTGCCCAAAACAGTACGATGCTGATTTCGGCCGGCGACTTTGTGGAAACACTGCGTATTGGCACAGTACGTGGGCCAGGATATCCCCAGGATACCGGTATCAGCGAGCTATACCAATGGCAGAAAATGACGGGCGGCTTTGTAATTCTGGGCCAGGAAAACGGTGCGTTCTATACCGACAATGGTGTGCGAATGCGCAGCATTCAGGCAGGCTACGCCAGACCGACGATTTCGGCCGGCGATACCCGTTTTGTTTTGTACAATCGGGGTGGCACGGAACTGCGTGTAGAAAGCCGCAGCAAAAATCTGTATACCCAAAGCTATCCAGGTGGAATCCTGCTGTGTGAAATGGGACCCGGCGGAAGCCTTGCGGTTGTAACCGAGGACCCCAGTTACACGGCGCAGATGCTGGTATATCCCAGCAGCATGGAAAAGCCTTTGACATGGAAGCTGACCTCGAACGAAGGTATGCCGCTGTGTATGGCGTTTTCCCCCAACGAGAAGAAGCTGGCAGCGGTGACGCTTTCTGCCACAGATGGTAAAACGGTGAGCCGACTGTATTTGCTGGACCGCAGCAAACAGGAGGAAAAGCTGGTGGATACCCGCGAGAACAGCGTACCTTTACAGGCAGAATGGCTGGGTGACACGCTGATTGTGGCATACAACAACGGGATTGCTGCATATCAAGAGAAAAAGGGCGTTGTGGCGCAGTTCGATTTGAACGGGCGCACGCTGACCGATTTCAGTATGCTGCCAAACGGTCGTATGGCACTGTTGCTGACAGATGGTGCTGCCTCCGAGATGGTGCTGCTGGACAAAAATATGAAAGAAACCTGCCGCACGGTCGTGGAAGCTGGCCGCGGCATTGCCCTGACCAAAACAGGTGTGTATCTGTATACCGATGCCAGTGTGATTTGCTACACGCTGGAAGGTGATTATGCATGGCAAATGCCCTGCGACTTGCGTCCACAGGGACTTTTGGCAACAAAAAATGGTGTTTTACTGTTCCAGGGCGGAACAGTGCAGGAATGTGTGGATCCGGAATCGGAAACATAACAGAGGAGGGTACATAAAATGGAAGGCATTGTAGCATCATCTTTGATTTTCGATTTGATTTGTCTGGTACTTGTACTGGTTGTAGCACGGCGTTATGCCCGCAAAGGCCTTTTGGCATCGCTGGTGGAAGGCGTCGGCACACTGGCCAGCCTGATCGGTGCAAAGCTGGCTTCGGCCTGGGCTGCACCGCAGATTTTTAACCAGTGGTTTGCACCGGGCCTGCGTACCCGTGTACTGGAAAAGCTGGCTTCCGGCGGCAATGTGGATTTGAATGCATTAGTTGCAGAACTGGAAGGCTTTTTGCCCCAGAGTGTGATCCAGTCGGTGGTGGAGCCGGTAAAAGAACAGCTGGAGACGGCGTTCTCCTCGAATCTGGGTACGCTGACAGATACCCTGATGGATCAGCTGATTACGCCGCTGATGATGCCCATCGTTGCGATTGTGATTTTCTTTTTGGTTTTTGTGCTGCTGCGTATGGTTGTCAGCGTGGTTGCACATACTTTGACCCACGTCAACGGTATTCCGCTGCTGGGCGCAGCCAACAAGAGCCTGGGCTTTGTGGCCGGTGGCGCTGTTGGCCTGCTGTATCTGTTTGTGATGCTGTGCGCGGTGTGGGCTTTGATCACCATTACCGGCGGCCGACTGCCGTATCTGGATGATACGCTGCTGACAGGCAGTATTTTCTATCGTATTTTTGGTGCAATCAATCCGTTTACGGCTTGATTGAGAAAGGATTTGTAGATGGTTTGTTCACGCTGTAAGAAACGCCCTGCGGTGATCTTTATCCAGCGGGGCGATGGGACTTCCACCGGAAGCCCGGAAGGGTACTGCCTGCACTGTGCCCGTGAGCTGCATATCAAGCCGGTAGAGGATTTGATTCGGCAGTTCGGCATGTCGGAGCAGGACCTGGACACCATGGAAGAACATATGGAAAGCATGATGCAGGAGATGGAAAACGGTGAGAATCCCTTCTCCGCGCTGATGGGTATGAGCGGCCTGGGTGAAGCCAGTGACGAAACGGGCGAAGCAATGGAGCCGGTGGATGAAAACAATGACGAGCTGCCTGCTGGTTCCAACGCGACGTTCCCCTTTGGTTTCGGTGCAGCAAAGGCCAAGGAGCCGAAAAACGGCAAGAAGCGTTCCAAGCGGAAATTCCTGGACACCTACTGCGAGAATCTGACGGAAAAAGCCCGTGCAGGTAAGATGGACGACATTATCGGCCGTGAAAAGGAAATTTACCGCACCATTCAGATTCTGGCACGCCGCCAGAAGAATAATCCCTGCCTGATTGGTGAAGCAGGCGTTGGTAAGACGGCCATTGCAGAAGGCATTGCCCAGCGCATTGCAGCCGGTAAGGTGCCTGCCTGCCTGAGCAAAAAAGAAATTTACCTGATGGATATGACGGCACTGGTTGCCGGTACGCAGTTCCGCGGCCAGTTTGAACAGCGTTTGAAAGGTCTTTTGGGCGAAGTAAAGGCAGCCGGAAATGTGATCCTGTTCATTGACGAGATTCACACCATTACCTCCGCCGGTGAGAGCGAAGGCGCTATGAATGCCGGCAACATTTTGAAGCCGGCTTTGTCCCGCGGCGAAATCCAGGTGATTGGTGCAACGACCTTCAGCGAGTACCGCAAGTATATTGAAAAAGACCAGGCTTTGGAACGCCGTTTCCAGCCGGTGCGCGTGGAGGAATCCAGTGTTTCGGATACCATCGCTGTCATCAACGGCATCAAGAAATATTACGAAGAACATCACCATGTGCAGGTGCCGGCTGCTATCGTTTCTGCAACAGTGACGTTGTCGGAGCGCTATATTACCGATCGTTTCCTGCCGGATAAGGCCATCGACCTGCTGGACGAAGCCTGCGCCTGCTGCAATCTGGCGCACCCGGTCATTAGCGAGTATCTGGAAAACCGCAGCCGCTGCGATGCACTGCTGGCTGAGGAAACTGAGCTGACCATGGCAGATACCGACAAGCCCATTGATTACGAGCGTGTAGCCGAAGTGCGCACTGAGATTGCACGCCTGCAGGATATGTTGCCCCAGCTGGAGAAGCAGGTGGAAGGCATTGCGGTTTCCATGGAGGATGTGGCAAAGGTAATCGAGCTGTGGACCGGTATTCCTTCCGTGAAAATCCAGGAGAGCGAGTTTGCAAAGCTGCAAATGCTGGAGGATCGCCTGAAGGAAAAGGTGATCGGTCAGGACGAAGCGGTGCATCTGGTGGCGCAGGCTATCAAGCGTACCCGTGCGGATTTGTCCGGACGGCATCGCCCCGCCAGCTTTATCTTTGTCGGCCCCACGGGTGTGGGCAAAACGGAACTGGTCAAGCAACTGGCTGGCCAGCTGTTCGATGGACCGGACCCGCTGATTCGCCTGGATATGAGCGAATATATGGAAAAGTACGCGGTGTCCCGTATGATTGGTTCGCCTCCGGGTTATGTAGGCTACGAGGAGGCAGGCCAGCTGACCGAAAAGGTGCGTCGCCGCCCGTACAGTGTGGTTCTGTTCGATGAAATTGAAAAGGCACACCCCGATGTGATGAATGTATTGCTGCAGATTTTGGACGAAGGCAAAATCAACGACGCCCAGGGCCGCACGGTGGATTTCTCCAATACAGTGATTTGCATGACCAGCAACGCCGGTTCTTCCGAACAGACCAGCAGCGGACTGGGCTTTAACGCTTCCGCTGCACAGGTCGGCAAGGAAAAGGCCATGAAGGCACTGCGTGAGTTCTTACGCCCGGAGTTCCTGGGCCGTGTGGACGAGGTTATCTGCTTCAATCCGCTGAGCCCGGAGGTACTGCGCCGCATTGCAGCACTGATGATGGAAGAATACCGCACCGGTATGCAGCAGAAGGGCATCGAGTATACGTACACCGATGCTGCATTGGATCTGCTGACGGAAAATGCAGAGGGCGGACGCTTTGGTGCTCGTGACCTGCGCCGCGTGATTCGCAAGCAGGTGGAGGATCTGGTAGCAGATCAGATCGTTTCCGGTCAGATTGCAATGGGCGACAAGCTGACGATCGATGCCGAAGACGGCAAGATCGTGCTGCGCTGATGGTACAGCTGCTGTGATAAAATAAGAAAAAGCGCTTCCTGCTCTTAGCAAGCAGGAAGCGCTTTTTGTTGTGAGAAGGAATCCGGCAAAATGTGCATTGAGGGACATTACAAGGTTGGCTCGTTTTGCGCCAGAAGTTGAGCCGGATCAAAAAAGCAACGAACACGGTTGATGATCGTTTGTTCGGTTTCCGAAAGTAGTTGGGGTTCTGCATCGGGATCAGACGGCGTGACAGGCTGGGCAGTATTGATGGGCGTCAGCCGGAGCGCCAGCAACGCAACGATACCCAGCGTTCCACAGCTGCCGGCAAATAAATCCAACAGATCACTGCCGCAGGCTGGCAGACAGGGGATAGAACTGTGCTGGGGTAAGGTGCCAAGCTCCAAACGGCGGCCGTCCGGCAGTGTACATCCGGTTTGGTCAAAGAAGCACTGGCCGCGGGAGAGCGTAAAGGGGCTGCCATCGGATTGAATCAGAGTGATGCCCAGTACGTGATCGGCAATAGCAGGATAAGAACTGCCGCAGAACATGCCGCCTATGGTGGTGGAATCATTGGGTACGGCAGCAAAAGATAAATTTTGTGAGGCCAGCTGTGAGTACAGTTCCGAAGCAGAAACGCCGGCTTCGACCTGAACCACATAGCCGCTGGCGGCATTGCCCATGACGGGCCCGATGCGGTGCAGACCCGTCAAATCCAAAAGCAGACCGTCACAGGGAAAGGTGCTTTCCGTAGGGTGATTCTGAATGAAAATGGGCAGATTCTGTTTTGCGGCCTGGGTGACGGCTTCGGCAGCTTGCTGGATATTGCTTGGAATAGATGTTTGTAACATAAATCGCACGGCTCCTTTTACCAAAGCACACAAAAGACCGCCACGGCCAAAGCCGCGGCGGCACAGAAAATCAGTTGAATTTGAACAGATGCTGGGCCATGCGGTAGCCGCTTAGGCTGAGCTTGTCGCCAACTTTACCCTTCAGATTGGTCAGGCCGCCAACACTGAGGTAACGGATGCGGCGGTAGACATTGCGGTCTACGTGCTGATACAGATAACGCCACAGCTCATACTTCTTGATGTGGGCTTCCTTTGTGCCGTCCAGGATCAGGAAGATATTGCTGATTGCCATCATCATGGACAGATAGCTCAGCATATAGCTGCGCAGTTTGCGCTGATCCGCAGGCAAATCGTTCAGGTTTTGGCAGTCGATCATATGACGCGTGACACGCAGCTGCTGATCCACACGGGTGATCATGACCTTTTCGTTGACGCTCTGGTCTTCGCGGCCGATGAAGTAGCGATACAGATCTACGTCCATGTAATACATGGTCTTGACGTAGGGCAGCGGCTGATACACAAAAATGTTATCCACATAGAAGGTGTGCTTGGGCAGCACGACGCCGCAATCGCGCAGGACCTGAGTGCGATAGATGACCGAGTGCATCAGAATGTTCTGGTCCGGGCGGAAAGGACGGGTGTTCTTCCAGGAGAAAACACGATTCTGGGGGAATACGTTCGTATACCGCACCGTATGCTGGGAGTTATCCTCTGCGTGCTCATACACATAGTTAAACAGCATCAAATCCAGCTGAGTGCCCTTGTCGACAAATTCCTGGAGTTTATCCAGCACCTTGGCCAGTGCATCGGTATCTACCCAGTCGTCACTGTCAACAACTTTGAAGAAGATGCCGGTTGCATTGCGGACACCCTGATTGACGCCCTCGCCGTGGCCGCCGTTTTCCTGATGGATGGCGCGCACGATGGTGGGGTACTTTTCGGCATATTCATCACAGATGGCAGGGGTTTCGTCCTTAACAGAGCCGTCGTCCACCAGAATGATCTCAGCACGTTCGCCGGCAGAGAGCAGAGTATCGACACAGTGACGCATATAAGCGGCCGAATTATAACAAGGAACGGTAAAAGTAATCAGCTTTTCCATAATAGAATCCTTTCTTGAATGGACGCTCCATAAAAGCAACCAGGAGCAATCCAGATACAAAATGCACATTTGTGCGAAAGATATAATCTGTTGCAAGTATACTATGGGCAGGCGTGTTCCGTCAACTGGCAGGATTTTGGCACAAAAGCGCTTTTATGGTATACTGATTTCGATATTATTGAAAAAGGCGGAAACTATGGAAAAAACAGTCCAGATGCTGAAAAAAGTCTTCGGCTACGATTCTTTTCGCCCCGGGCAGGAAGCGGTTGCGGATGCGCTGGTTTCGGGACAGGATGTAATGGCGGTTATGCCAACGGGTGCAGGCAAATCCATCTGTTACCAAATTCCGGCACTTGTGCTGCCGGGCATTACGGTGGTGGTATCGCCGCTGGTCAGCTTGATGCAGGATCAGGTGCGGGCACTGGTATCGGTTGGCGTGAAAGCGGCCTACCTGAACAGCAGCCTGAACGATCGGCAAAAGGCACTGATGTTACAGCGTGCCTGCGATGGCTGGTACAAAATTATTTATGTGGCACCGGAACGACTGGAAATGCCGGGCTTTTTGCAGCTGTGCTGCTGCCAGCCGATCTCCATGGTCGTAGTGGACGAGGCCCATTGCATCAGCCAGTGGGGCCAGGACTTCCGACCCAGCTATTTGAAAATCGCAGACTTTATTCGGCGGCTGCCGTTTCGCCCTGTGGTGGGAGCGTTTACCGCTACGGCTACCGAAAAGGTAAAAAAGGATATTCGGGAGAGCTTGCATCTGGAAAATCCGCTGGTGCAGACAGCCAGCTTTGACCGACCCAATTTGTTTTTTGCGGTGGAGCATGATTTGCCCAGCGAAAAACCCGATGCTGTGGTGAAACTGTTGCGGCAGGAAAAAGGCAACAGCGGTATCATTTACTGCAACACGGTAAAGCAGGTGGAAGAAACTACCGACTTTTTACGAGGACGTGGATTTTCGGCGGCGGCGTACCATGCACGGCTGCCGGCCGAGCAGCGGCGCCAGACCCAGGAGGACTTTCTGTTTGATCGGGTGCAAATCATTGTGGCGACCAACGCATTCGGCATGGGTATCGACAAGCCCAATGTGCGCTTTGTAATACATTATAATATGCCGGGCGATTTGGAGAGTTATTATCAGGAGGCAGGCCGCGCAGGACGGGACGGAGATCCGGCTCGCTGTACCTTATTATATTCCGGAACGGATGTGCGTACGATTCGCTGGTTCATCGAACAGGAACGGGATAATGATAACGGTACGGATGCGCAGCAGCGTGCGGACGCAGCGGCAAAGGCAGAAGAACGGCTGAAGTGGATGACATTCTATTCCACCACAGACGGATGCCTGCGAAACTTTATTTTGCGCTATTTTGGAGAACGCACCGCAGGCGACTGCAACCACTGCGGAACCTGTGAGGAAAAGGCAAAGCTGCGGGAATATCACCAGAAGTTGGCCGCACGGCCCAAACCGACCCCGGCGGAAAAAACGGCGCAGGATGCGCAGCATGAAATCGACGAGAAGCTGGTGGCGGCATTGTTCCAGCTGCGTAAACGGTTGGCAAATCGGAAAAAGGTACCGGCCTTTTTGATTTACACGGATGCAGTGGCGCGCGACATTGCCCAGAGAAAACCGCTGACACCGGATCAGTTGGCATCGGTGCCAGGATTCCCGGAGGCAAAGGTGAACGCTTACGGACGAGATATTATCGGACTGGTGCAGCAGTTTACCGGAAACATCTAAAACAAAAAGAGCAGCAGAACCGCAAGGCGGTGTCTGCTGCTCTTTTTATGATACAAAAAATCAGAAATTCATGGAATGGGTACTGAAAACAGGCTTATCCACCCAGGGCGTTACAGCGCCGCTGGCCAGTGTGGCAGGCACGTCGATCAGGCGCTGGTTGCTGCTGCCACGGAAGCGCAGGCTGATGTCATACAGGTCCTGCACAAACTCACCATCGACCAGTACGTCCAGCAGGGGGAGCAGTGCATCGGTGCTTTCACAGCGGCAGCGTGCCGGTTCTTTGCCGGTGAGCTGCTCCCAGGTATAACCGGAATAGCACCAGACTGACTTATCCGGGTAAGCTGCTTTGAACTGGCGCAGGAACTCCAGCAGCGCAGGCTGGTTTTCCGGCTCCATGGGTTCGCCGCCCAAAAGCGAAATGCCCGCTACATAAGAAGCACGGCAGCTGTCCAGAATTTGCTGGCGAACCGCTTCGGTAAAAGGCTCACCGTAATGGAAATCCCAGGCGACGGCATTGAAACAGTTTTTGCACTGATGGGTACAGCCGGATACAAACAGGCTGGTACGCACACCGGGACCGTTGGAGATGTCGCAATATTTAATATTGGCGTAATTCATGATCAATCACACAGGCCTTTCCATATATAAGCCCACACCTGTTACAGTGTGGGCTTACAGATTTATTATTTTACAAGATGTGCAGGAAGCTTACAGGTGCAGCACACGGTCACGGATTTCCTGAGTTCGGCCCTGGTTCCAGAACTGGGTGCCGATGTAACCACAGGTGCGGCGTGCAACGTTCAGCTTGTTCTGGTCGCGGTTGTGGCACTTGGGGCACTCCCAAACCAGCTTGCCGTCATCTTCCACGATGCGGATCTCGCCGTCATAGCCACAGCACTGGCAGTAGTCGCTCTTGGTGTTCAGCTCAGCGTACATGATGTTGTCGTAAATGAAGGTCAGCAGGCTCATAACGGCCTCCAGGTTGTCCTGCATATTAGGAACTTCCACATAGCTGATTGCACCACCGGGGCTGAGGACCTGGAATTCGCTCTCGAACTTCAGCTTGGTGAAAGCATCAATCTCCTCAGCAACATGGACGTGGTAGCTGTTGGTGATATAGTTCTTGTCCGTAATGCCGGGAATGATGCCAAAGCGGCTCTGCAGGCAACGGGCAAACTTGTAAGTGGTGGACTCCAACGGCGTGCCGTACAGAGAGTAATCAATGTTTTCGGCAGCCTTCCATGCCTGGCACTTGTCGTTCATCTTCTGCATGATCTGCAGTGCGAAAGGCTTTGCGGATTCGTCGGTGTGGCTCTTGCCGGTCATGTACTTGACACATTCGTACAGGCCAGCATAGCCCAGGCTAATGGTGGAGTAGCCGCCATACAGCAGCTTGTCGATAGGTTCGCCCTTCTTCAGGCGAGCCAGTGCGCCGTGCTGCCACAGGATAGGAGCAGCATCGCTCAGCGTGCCCAGCAGACGGTTGTGACGTGCTTGCAGTGCGCGGTGGCACAGTTCCAGACGATCTTCGAAGATGTTCCAGAACTTGTCGAAATCACCGCCGGAGGACAGGGCAGCGTCAACCAGGTTGATGGTGACAACGCCCTGATTGAAACGGCCGTAATACTTGGGCTTGCCGTTTTCGTCCACATAAGGAGTCAGGAAGCTGCGGCAGCCCATGCAGGTGTAGCAGTGGCCTTCGCCGTTCTTGTCAACCTTCAGCTCCTTCATCTTCTTTTCGCTGATGTAGTCGGGCACCATGCGCTTTGCGGTACACTTTGCGCTCAGCTCGGTCAGATAGTAATAAGGAGAGTCAGGATGGATGTTGTCCTCTTCCAATACATAAATCAGTTTGGGGAAGGCAGGAGTGATCCAGACGCCATCTTCGTTCTTAACGCCCTGATAGCGCTGACGGATGGTTTCCTCGATGATGATAGCCAGGTCCTTCTTTTCCTGCTCGTTGCGTGCCTCGTTCAGATACATGAACACAGTGATGAAGGGAGCCTGACCGTTGGTGGTCATCAGGGTAACGACCTGATACTGGATGGTCTGGACACCACGATTGATCTCGCGGCGCAGACGCTGCTCGACAATCAGCTTCTTGCGGTCAGCCGGAACATTCAGGCCTTCGAACTCCTGCTCGACTTCGTTGGCAATCTTTTTACGGGATACATCAACAAAGGGAGCCAGGTGGGTCAAGCTGATGCTCTGGCCGCCATACTGGTTGGAAGCGACTTGTGCAATGATCTGGGTGGCAATGTTGCAGGCAGTAGAGAAGCTGTGAGGCTTTTCTATATAGGTACCGGAAATGACGGTGCCGTTCTGCAGCATATCGTCCAGGTTGATCAGATCACAGTTGTGCATATGCTGTGCGAAGTAGTCGGCGTCATGGAAGTGAATGATACCTTCCTTATGAGCACGCACAATCTCCGGGTCCAGCAGCAGACGATTGGTCAGGTCCTTGGAAACTTCGCCGGCCATGTAGTCACGCTGAACGCTGTTGACGGTGGGGTTCTTGTTTGCGTTCTCCTGCTTGACTTCTTCGTTGTTGCATTCGATCAGGGACAGAATCTGTTCGTCGGTAGTGTTGCTCTGGCGCTTCAGGCTCTGCACATAGCGGTAAGTGATATAGTGACGAGCAACTTCGAAAGCACCGGAAGCCATGATCTGATCTTCAACCAGGTCCTGAACTTCTTCTACGCTGACAGCGCGGTTCATATCCAGGCACTGGGATTCTACGTTGGCAGCGATCTTTTCAATCTGTGCTTTAGACAGACGAGAGCTTTCAGCAACTGCATTGTTAGCCTTGTTCACGGCAGTGATGATCTTGGTAATGTCGAAGATGACTTCGGCACCGCTGCGCTTAATGATTTTCATAGACGAACCTCCGTGTAGTAAATATATGTATCGATGAAGGAGAAACAAGCGGATGTCTCTCACTGTATTTAGCGTCCGCATACAATGATATTGTATGCAGCTATGGAAGTCAATACTATATATTGTGTTTAAGGCAGTTTCGGCGTTAGCGCTAAAAGCCAACGGGAAAATTGTGACTACTTTGTCAGGGAGAAAATTCTGGGGTGTTTTTGGGCTCAAAAACGGATTTTAGAGGCTCTTTTTCGCTTATATATAATGTAAAGGAAAAATACAGCATCCGGCGGAGGGCTCAAACCGATGAGATGACTACTATATATGGTGGTAAGCGCAGGGAAGACACGATCAGAGGCGAAAATAGAAAGGAAAAGCGAAAGCTTGCTGCACTTTAATTGGTTGCAAGCACATATTTGGGAATAAAACTATGGAAAGTGTCAAAGCAAGTAAAAAATCGAAAAAAGTGCAAGAAAAGTGTTGACTTATTTTCAAAAGCGAGTATAATACTATCTTGTCAGCCGCACAACGGCCGGCGGCCCGCTGAAAAAGCGAACGGCTTCAAAAATAATTCAAAAAAGTGCTTGACAAACTGAGCACAA
>JAHHRK010000025.1 GCA_020025795.1 Faecalibacterium sp.
CTGACGGATATGCGTGACTACTACGCCAATCAGGATCAGCAGGCATTCCGGCGCAAACAGGATGAGCTGGCACATGAATTGGCAGTGAAAAAATTTGAAGAGAGTATTCGGCAGTGGCAGGCAGAACAGGCGGCAGCCGCGGCAAAGCAGGCGGAATCTACCCGCAGATGGGAGATCGAACAAGCCAATGCACGGAAGAAGTGGCAGGCGCAGCTGGCACTTAATCGGGAACAACTGGCGTTTAAACGGGAACAGCTGGCATATAAGAAAATGCTCACAAAGGATGATGGACCAATCTTTCCCATTAAGGACTTGACCAAGAAGGAAAAGTTCGAGTTGTATCTGGGCGAAATGGGCAGCAACCACAGCAAGAAACCGCGCTTGACCAAAAAGGATAAGGCAGGGGCGCGTTCCGATTGGATGATGGAAGCGGTGAATGGTACGTCAAGGCATTGATTACAAGGCGGGCAAATCCTATCGGTAATGCGATGCTATGGGTGGTGTGATGCAGCGGTGAACGGGTAGACGACATACGGAAAAAATGCTATAATGCATAACGTATTTGACCTTCGAGGGAGGGATTCTCTGTGCAGAATGAAGTTGTGCCTGCTGCGCGTCTTGGACGCTATAAGGGATTGCCGGTAATGAAGCGGGCAATTGAACCAACAGAAAGCCAGATTGACGAAGCAATGCGTGCGCTTCGCTATAAGGAATCTGTTTGGACGGATGAATCCGGCCCGGCGGCTCGGAGCGACTGGGCAATGCTGGATTTTGCCGGATTTTTTCCGGGCGGAGTTCCGATCCCGGACAGCGAGGCGAAAGGCGTGGAGGTGACGCTGGGACAAGGCAAAATGCTTCCCGGCGTGGAGGATGCCATTTGCGGACATCGCGCTGGTGAGACGTTTGACATCCCGGTGACCTACCCCGAAACGTTTCCACTGCACAGTTTGGCGGGACGCAGGGTAAAATTTACGATTACACTGCATCGGGTGAAACGCCGCCGTATGCCGGCCGCAGATGATGGCTTTGCACAGAGACATGGTTGCCGCAACATGGCAGAGCTGCGGAAAAAACTGGAACAGCAGGAACTGGAGAAAAACAAATCCATCGAAACACGGCGGATTGAAACGTTGCTGCTGGCGCAGGCCGGTGCCGAAATGCAGGTGGATTTCCCGGCGGGATACCTGGCAGAAAAAGCAGAACAGCGTGTCAGTGCGATGGAGAAAGATTTAATTGCCGGTGGACAGCAGCCAAGTGTGTATTATCGGCTGACCGGACATGACAGAGCATGGCACTTGCAGCACGCTGCGCTGGAAATCGAGGTGGATTGGCGCCGACGCCTGGCTGTACAGGAAATTGCAAAAGGAGAACAGCTGGTGGTTTCGGATGCGGAAATTGATGCGGAATTGGTACGTGTTTCTCAAGGTCGAGCGAATACCAAGGCTTTGAAACGGGAGACGATTGCAGCAGCATTGCTGACACGCAAAGTACAGCAGTTGCTGGCAGCCAACGCTATCTATACGGAATGATGCAGGTAATGATGTAAAAGGGGTTATAGCTATGGGCATTTTGAATATGGCAGTGGGAGCGCTGATGAAACAGTCCAATCCCACAATCAATCGGCGTGGCTGCTGGAATATGTGGCCCCACAAGGAACGCTGCAATGCCTGTATGGACATTTGCCCTGCCGGCGTTTTTGAGCGGGCAGGTATGGCCAAGGACTTTACACACTGCATCGATTGCGGTTTGTGTGTGTCGGCTTGCAAGTCCCGCTGCATTGTGCCTTCGGAAGAACAGCTGCAGCGTGATCTGCGTATCGCCGATGTGGAAGGCGACACCATCTGGATCGGCTGTGAGCAGTCTCAGCGCCAGAACAGCGTAGTTCGTACCTGCGTGGGCAGTCTGGATTGGGAATATCTGGCTTACCTGGCACTGAACAAAAAGCTGGTGCTGGATTTGACACCTTGCGCACAGTGCAAGAGTCGTGTGTGTGTGGACCATGTGCGCGAAGTGGCACGCCGCCTGCTGGACTTTTTGGGACCGCGTCTGTTTACAGCACGGATCACATTGGCACAGAGGGAGGAGGACGCTCCCTTTGTGGCTAAGGAATATGATCGTCGTGAGATGATGCATCGCATGACAACAGGTTCACGCTCCGGTACAAAACAGCTGCTGCGCATGATCCCAGGTGTACAGGAACAAACTGAGGACAGAGGTGCGGTGCATCGACAGCTGCTGAATCAGCGAATGAAGCAAATCAAGGAAGGCAGCGATGTAAAAGCAACCTTTGGCTATTATCTGCCTAACATAAAAGATAACTGCTATGGCTGTGGCCGCTGTGCACGAATCTGCCGTGCAGGTGCGCTGGAAATCCGTGATGGTGAGGATGGGATTTCCCGTATTGTGGTTACACCGTGGAAATGCAGTGAGTGTGGCTTGTGTGCGGCTGGTTGTCTGGAAAAGGCAATTGACGGTATGGCACTGCGTCAGTTGACCACGCTGGGACCGGTCAGCGTATACAAGTTCAAGAAAAATTGCTGCACAGAATGTGGCAAACCCATGTCGGCAGACAACCATGATGGACTGTGCAAAACCTGCTATGGACGGCATAAGGCTCAAATGGCACGGGAAGCAGCACAGCGCCGCCGTCAGGAGCAGGAAGAAAAACGAAAGGCTGAGCTTGCAAAAGAAAAGCTGATGGAAAAAACCGGAAAGACTGCGGAGGAACTGGAACAACTGGCGGAAATGCGCCGGGAGCAGGCGATGCCCAAAACGACCTCTGCGGCAGAACCGACGGAAAACGAAACCAATTAATATAAGAGAGCGAAGGCTTTTATGCAAAAATCGTGCTTTGCGCGAAGCATGCATAGAAAGTTTTTTAGAAATGCGAAATTTCTGTAAATAATTCGCTTTTATGAAGTGAAGTCCCTCTGCGTAAATTGACGCAGAGGGACTTTATTGTTATAATATTGAGTATATATTTTAGAAAATACATGGAAAAATAGCATATGCTGCTTTCGAAAGAAAACGTATCTAATACGCGAATATCCGTCGAATTTTAGAGTATTTTTGGAGGATGTCGGAGATTTGGCATGCATGTGTTCCAGCTTGCGAGGACACAAATATAGCAAGTGACACTTTTTGCAATGTTTTAAGCACAACATGCAATTTACGTTGCAATCTTTTTGCATATAATAGATTGTGCAAATCACAGATTGATTTCTGAAACGGCGCAGGCATCTTGAAAAATGATGTTTGTACCAACAGATTACACAATAGAATCATACACGGAAAGGGGAAAGAGAGTATGAAGAAGACGATTACACGTCGACAGTTTTTAAAGGCATCCGGATTGTTGGCAACGGCAGGCTTGATGGTTGGCTGCGGAGGGGATAACGGTTCTGGTGCCAATCATGCTGACGGACAGAGCAGCTATAATATTTTGTACGCAAACCAGCCGGCTACGCAGAATTACCTGATCACTGCGTCCGATGTGGAAATGCAGACTGGTGCAAACTGTGTAGATACGCTGGTTGAATTCAATAACAAAGGCGTCCTGCGTGAAGGCCTGGCTACCGAGTGGAACTGGGATGCAGAAACACTGACCTGGACGTTTAACCTGCGCGATGAAAACTGGGTGGACAGCACTGGTGCTGTGGTGGCACCTGTTACAGCACAGGACTTTGTGGACGCAATGAAGTACGTTCTGAATCCTGCAAATGCAGCTGCTAATACCTATCTGGTCACTGGCTACATTGCCGGTGCGGAAGAATACTTCCACTACTGGACTTACCGCGCAAGTGCAGAAGCCGGCCTGGCCGATGAAGACGGTACTAAATACACAATGGACGGCGACAAGGTCGTTGTTACCAAGGCAGATGGCACGTCTGAAACCTTCGCGTATGTGGACTTTGATGCAGTCGGTGTCAAGGCGGTGGATGAACACACCTTGCAGTACACGCTGACCTATGATTTCCCCGGATTCCTGAGCCTGCTGGTTTATCTGCCGTATGAGCCTGCTTATGGTCCTCTGCTGGAGCAGACCGGCGACCAGTTCGCAACTAGCGCAGATACCGTTTACAGCTGCGGCGCATATTATTTGAGTGAGTATGAATCTCTGGAAAGCTGGGTTATGACCAAGAATCCGGAAAACTACGATGCAGACAATGTGTTCATCGATGAAATCCGCCGTACCTATGTAGCAGAAGCAAGCACCGTTGGCCCAGAAATGGTCAAGCGCGGCGAAATTGATGAAGCTGTCATCGACAGCGATATCCTGGATGACTGGCTGGCAAACAGCGAAACCGCAGCACTGGTTTCCATGGACCGCCCCAACACCAACTACACCTATTTCTACCTGTTCAACTTTATGCCGGTGGCACATAGCTTTGCCAATAGCGAAGTCGAGGGTGTTGATGCAGAGTACGAGCCGGAAAACTGGCTCAAGGCAATCAATAACACCAATTTCCGTAAGGCGTTCCTGTATGGCATCAACAATGATTTGACTTTGGCTGTACAGGCACCGCAGGGCTTTGCATCATACAAGCTGAATACGGTTACGCCGCCGTCCTTCTGTGCGAATGCTGACGGTGTGGATTACACCAAGTGCGGCCGCCTGGCAGAGTTTGGCACCTTCTTCAATGAAGAAAAAGCAAAAGAATACCGTGACATGGCAAAGACTGAACTGGAAGCAGCAGGCTGCAAGTTCCCTGTAAAGGTGCAGCTGCCGTATAATCCCTCCACTTCTGGTTGGGATAAGATGTGCCAGGTGCTCAAGCAGCAGCTGGAAAGCCTGCTGGGTACCGATTTCATCAATGTGATTATTACCGAAGGTCCCACGGATGGCTTCCTGAGCAATGTACGCCGTGCAGGTAAGTACGAGCTGCTGTACTGCAACTGGGGTGCGGACTACTCGGATCCGGAAACGGAAACCGATCCGTTCTATCAGGAAGAAGGCGCACGCGGTGGTCGTTACTGCTACCTGCGTACCGCTGTGGAACGCGGCCTGGTCAACGGCGAAACGGCAGATGCCATTATGAGCTATATGCATCAGGTCGAGGATGCAAAGAAGATCACAACGGATCTGAATGCACGCTACGAGGCATTCGCCAATGCAGAAGCTACGCTGATCGAGAATGCACTGTGCATCCCCATGGGCATGAGCATTCCTGCATACATTGCAACCAAGCTGAACTACTGGGAAGGCCAGTATGCATCGACCGGCTTCTCGAACAAGCGTATGAAGGGCATCCATGTGCTGGACCACTATGTCACTATGGATGAATATGAAGCTAACCGCGACGCTCGCTAAGAAAGGACTTGAAAACGTTCTTTTTGAGCGTTGAAGCATAGCATTTGCGCAGTGTCCTAAGGGATACTGCGCATTTGTGCTATATAAATCTCCTTGCAAAAATAAAACGTGACCAACGCAAAAACTATTTATAGAAAGGCGCAAACCGTATGCTGAAATATCTTGCCAAGCGCATCGGACGTTCTATCATCACGCTGTTTATTGTGGTGACAATCGTCTTTTGCCTGCTTCGTCTGATGCCCGTAGAAGGGTATTTTACGAACTATGAAAAAATGTCAGAAGCGCAGATTCAGGCAGGTCTGCAATCCATGGGCCTTTTGGACCCGATGCCCGTGCAGGTATTTCATTTCTGGAAAGACCTGCTCACAAAAGGCGATTTGGGCGTAAGTCATGTGTACCGGCAAAATGTACCGGTTACGCAGATTTTGCTGCAAAAACTGCCAATTTCGGTTCAGATGGGCGGCTTAGGTCTGCTGGTTGCGCTGATTATCGGTTTGCCGATGGGTATGCTGATGGCACGCTTCAAAGGCAGGCTCCCGGATAAAATCGGTACCGCCATCATTGTTATGATTCAGGCGGTTCCGGTTGCAGTGTATTACCTGTACATTCAGATGTACGGTACGCAGCTTTTGAATGTGGGACTTTTGTTCAATGCAAAAAAGTGGCAGTACTGGATTTTGCCGGTTCTTTCCATGAGCCTTGTGAACATTGCATTTTATGCGATGTGGCTGCGCCGCTATATGGTGGACGAAAGTAATAAGGACTATGTACGTCTGGCGCGTGCCAAGGGCGTAAGCGAAAATGGCATTGCGTTCAAGCATGTATTCCGTAACGCAATGGTTCCGCTGATTCAGTACATTCCTTCCGGATTTTTGAATACGGTGGTAGGTTCCATTTACATTGAGAGTCTGTACAGTATTCCCGGTATGGGCGGTTTGCTGGTCACTTGTGTGCAAAAACACGATAATACGATGGTACAGGGTATTGTGCTGCTGTATGCCTGCGTAGGCATTGTCGGCCTGATCCTGGGAGATTTGCTGATGGTACTGGTTGATCCCCGCATCAGCTTTGGAAAGAAAGAAGGTGGACGCTGATGAAATGGTTTCATTTTGTAGACGCCCACGCAGAAAAACTGACGCAGTCCATGGAAGATGTTCAGCTGACGGCCGAACAGGAAAACGAATTGTTTGCTCCTGCGGAGTTCAGCGAGGAAAAAGCCGAAGCGGTGGCGTATTCCAATTACTCTTACTGGGGCAGTACATTCCGGGCATTCTTGAAAAATCGCTTTGCGGTGGTTCTGTTGATTTTGCTGGCAGGTCTGCTGATTTTCTCGTTTATCCAGCCGTATCTGCCGGGTCAGATGGACCCTAATTATTGCAATATCGATCCGGCTACGGGCCTTCCGTATCGCAATATTGCACCCGGCGAGCTGGGCTTTATCTGGGGCTGCAACGCCATCGGTCAGGATCTGTGGGCACGTATCTGGACAGGTGTGCGCACCAGTTTGACCATTGCATTCTGCGTTGCTATGATCGAAGCAGGCGTGGGAATTACCGTAGGCGTTTTGTGGGGCTATGTCCGCAAGCTGGACTGGCTTTTTACCGAGCTGTATAACATTCTGGATAACATTCCCAGCACGATCGTATTGATTCTGATTTCTTACATTGCCAGCCCCAGTGTGGGTACTTTGATTTTGGGTATGTCCCTGACAGGCTGGATTCAGATGGCACGTTTTATCCGCAATCAGATTTTGATTATTCGCGATCGAGATTACAACGTGGCTTCTCGCTGCCTGGGTACGCCCACCTTCCGCATCGTGATGAAAAATCTGCTGCCGTATCTGGTATCGGTCATTATGCTGCGTATGGCATTGACAATTCCTGCGGCGATTGGCAGCGAAGTTTTCATTACCTATATCGGTCTGGGCCTGGGCGTAGAAGTTCCCAGTCTGGGCAATCTGATTGACGAAGGCCGTAAGGTAATGATGAGCAGCGCACTGCGCTATCAGCTGCTGTATCCCACTATTATTTTGAGCTTTGTAACGATTTCGTTCTATCTGATTGGCAATGCATTCTCGGATGCGGCTGATCCGAAGAACCATATGCTGTAAGGAGGAACACGAATATGGAACATAAAGAAGTGATCCTCCAGGCACGCAATGTGAACGTGAAGTTCAATCTGCGCGGCGAATATCTGCATGCCATTCGTGGCATTGACTTGGACATTTATAAGGGCGAAGTGCTGGCAATCGTAGGCGAATCTGGTTCCGGCAAATCGGTTTTTACCAAGAGCTTTATGGGCCTTCTGGATGCCAACGGTAAGATTACTGACGGCACCATCGATTACTTCCGCCGCGATATGGACCAGCCCATGCGTTTGTCGGATCTGAAAACCGAAAAAGAGTGGCGCCAGGTGCGCGGTCATGAGATTGCCATGATTATGCAGGACCCCATGACCAGTCTGAATCCGTTGAAAACCATTGGCGACCAGATTTGCGAAGCAGTGGTACTGCATCAGGGGCTGAAAGGCAAAGCAGCCAAGGAAAAAACGCTGGAATATTTGCGTGACGTAGGTATCACCAATCCGGAAAAGCGATACAAGCAGTACCCCCATGAGTTTTCCGGCGGTATGCGCCAGCGCGTTGTTATTGCAATTGCTCTGGCCTGCAATCCACAGATTCTGATCTGTGACGAACCGACCACGGCTCTGGATGTGACCATTCAGGCACAGATTCTGGAGCTTTTGAAAGAGATGCGCGTCAAGTATGATTTGACGATTGTACTGATTACCCACGATCTGGGTGTCGTGGCGAATGTGGCTGACCGTGTGGCTGTGATGTATGCCGGCGATATCGTGGAAATCGGTACGGCAGAAGAAGTGTATTACGATCCCCGTCACCCGTATACCTGGGCGTTGCTTTCCAGTATGCCGCAGGTGGGTGTCAAAGGCGAAGAATTGTTCAGCATTCACGGCACACCGCCGAACCTGTTCCAGCCAATTCAGGGCGATGCGTTTGCACCGCGCAATCCGCACGCACTCAAAATTGATTTTGTCAAATGTCCGCCGTATTTTGATGTTACCCCCACCCATAAGGCAAAAACCTGGCTGCTGGACCCCCGTGCACCAAAGGTAGCACCTCCGCCTGTGGTGGAAAAACTGCGAAAAGGGGGCCTGTGATCTATGCCTGAAAACAAAGAAAAAGAAGTCCTGCTGGACGTAAAGAACCTGGAAGTCACCTACGGCTCCGGCAAAAAGAAATATCGGGCCGTTAATAATGCAAGCTTTCAAATCTATAAGGGCGAAACCTTTGGTCTGGTAGGTGAGTCCGGTTCCGGCAAGACCACCATTGGCCGTGCCATTATGCGCATTTTGCCCACCAGCGGCGGTGAAATCCTGTATAAGGGTGAGAAAATCAACGGCCGCATCTCTCGCGAGTTGGATAAAAAGGTCGTCAAGGAAATCCAGATGATTTTCCAGGACCCCCAGGCCAGCCTGAACGAGCGTGCCAAGGTCAGCTATATTGTCAGCGAAGGCCTTTTGAATGTGCGCAAGGATTTGACCAAAGCGCAGCGCGAGGAAAAAATCCGTCAGGCGCTTTCTGATGTAGGTCTTTTGCCCGAGTTTGCCAGCCGTTTTCCCCATGAATTTTCCGGCGGCCAGCGGCAGCGTATCGGTATTGCGCGTGCATTGATTGTGGAACCGGAATTCATCATCGCGGACGAACCTATCAGCGCACTGGATATGTCGATTCGTGCCCAGGTGCTGAACCTGCTGCGTCAACTGCAAAAAGAGCGTGGCATCACCTATATGTTTATTGCCCATGATTTGTCGGTCATGCGTTACATTTCGGACCGCATCGCGGTAATCCATCAGGGTAATATCGTGGAGCTGGCAGAAGCCGATGAGCTGGTTACACACGCAATGCACCCATATACCCGTGCACTGCTGAGTGCAATCCCCATGCCAGACCCCATCCGGGAACGGAAAAAGAAGCTTTTGACCTATGATCCTTCCATGCATGACTATTCCACCGAAGCACCCCAGTGGAGAGAGCTGCGGCCGGAACACTATGTTTTGTGCAGTGAAAGCGAAGCAGCTGAGTGGAGCAAGCTGTACGAATAAAACAGGTTTGTAAAAAAGAAAGGGGGATGGCATATGCCTCCTAAAATTTCAGTCCGAAACCTGCTGGTGCAGGCATTCCTCACAGGCTGGTCACAAAGTGATCGGGTCATCCCGCAGGATGAGTATTTGGAAAGTGCTATCCGCGTTATCGAGATGATGCAGGTGGACCCGGAGAGCATCTACGTAGAAGAAGGTCTGGGTCTTCTGGACGGTGACGAAGTGGATCATCTGGACGATATGGTGCGTGCCGACGGCGTGTGGCTGTACTACGGCGTAGAAGCAGAAAACTTTTTCCTGTTGCAGTGGTACCCGGATAAAGTTTCTGCGGATGCAAAACTGGCACAGCTGGAAGCACTTGGCGACGGCAAACAGTATGCGGTGGATTTGACCCTGAAGCGTTCGAATCCGGAAAACAAGGCAGAAAATTTCGGCCTTTCCACTCCGAACCAGCTGCGCAGCTAAAAAACAAAAGCCCGTCCGGTACATTTACCGGGCGGGTATTGTTCGTTTCAAAACACCGTTTCGCTAGAGAAATGGAAAAGAAGGGAGGCGGCGGAATGTTAGAAGTGAAGCTTTTGGGCTGTGGCGCAACCATGCCTTTGCCGGGCCGTGCAACGGCGACCTGTGTCATCCAATATAATGGGCGTGTTGTTTTGCTGGATTGCGGCGAGGGTACGCAGGTTGCAGCGCGTCAGGCTGGGGTCAGTCTGGTGCGTATCGATGTAATTTGCTTGACGCACTATCACGGGGACCATGTGTTCGGTCTGCCTGGGCTTTTGCAGACGATGGCAAGTCAGGGACGCACAGAACCGGTCTTACTGCTGGGACCGGAAAAAGGCTATGAAGAAACCGTAGAACTTTTGCTGGCATTGGCTGGACCTTTGCCGTTTGCCATCCAGCGCAGACCGCTGTGGCTCCCGCAGGACAGCATGGCCTTATGGGATTGCATGACAGTAAAGACTCAGCTTTTGAATCATCGTGTTACCTGCACGGGATATCGCTTTGATTTGCCCCGTGCAGGGCGCTTTCAGCCAGAAAAGGCGCAGGTGCTGGGTGTGCCTTGCCGTTTGTGGGGCAAGCTCCAAAAAGGCGAGTGCGTACAAAACGAGGCCGGTGATATCATATTGCCTGAACAGGTTATGGGAAAGCCGCGCACAGGCCTTTCGGTGGTATATGCTACGGATACAGCACCTTGTGCAGCCTTGCCGACATTCGCCGCAGCAGCAGATTTGTTGATTTGCGATGCTACCTATGCCGACGAGGAATCTTTGGATAAGGCCGAGCTGTACGGGCATAGTACCTTTGCACAGTGCGGTCAGTTGGCAGCACAAGCAAAGGTGAAGCGCCTGTGGCTGACCCATTTCGGCGGTGCACTGACAGATCCGGAAGCGGAACTGCCGCACGCGCAACAGTTTTATCCGGCAGCAGAAGCAGGCTTTGACGGCAAGACAGTCCGCCTAAATTTTATCGATTAGCAAAAGAAAAAAGCGTCCGGTTGGAATCTCCAATCGGGCGCTTTTATTTTCATTTTTCCAGCGATGTTATTTCTGATACAAGATGCCGGCCTGGCGCAGTGCATCACAAATTACATCAAAGGTTTCCCGGTCCGGGCAGTTGATGTTATGCAAATGTACACCGTTGGTCATGTTGGAAAGCAAACCTTGCGGCTGGTTTGCGGCCTGCTTCAGAAAAGCATCGGCATCATGGCGGTTGGAAATGCGCAGGGTGGCGTGGATTTCGCCATACAGCGGATTTTCAATGGACACATCCTGAATCAAACCGCCGTTGTCCACGACCAGATAAAGCTCGCGGCATAAATCCTCCATGGTGCTGTGTACGCAGGCAACCAGGCCGGTAAAGCCGGTCTCGGATGTGTGTACCAGATACCCTCTGGGGGTAGCATCAATGGCAAATCCACCGGCACGCAGCAAGGCAACGTCACCAACCACAACCTGGCGGGAAACGCCAAGCTGTGCAGCCAGCGTAGAGGCAGAGATGGGGGTGTCGGTGTTGAGTAAGGTCTCGCGAATGATTTCGCGGCGTTCTGCGGCAACCATATAGAAAAGTCTCCTTTCAAAGACAGAAAAGCAAATGTTTATAAACGAATCAAAGTGCCCTGATTGGGGCCAAGCTCAACAATCAAAAGTCCATTTTCCAAACGGATGTTTGCACCGCTGTCTAAAAGATCGGTGCAGTGCTCCGCAGGAACCGGCAGACGGATTTCCAAACGTGCAGGTGCATCATCATTGTTTAGAGCGGTAATCACTGCGGTGCCGTCTAGGATGCGGGCAAAGGCAAACTGTCGATTGGTGAGCAGAAGCTCCTGATAGCTACCCAGTGCCAAAGCGGGGTTTTCAGCGCGGACTTTTCCAATTTTGGCAATGAAAGCGGCGTGCTCGGCTGCCTGTGTATCGGCCAACAGAGCGTCCAAATCCAACGCCGGACGCAGGTTCCAGTCATCGCCGCGCTGCGTATCTGCCTTCAGAGCAAATTCGGAGCCATAATACAGGGATGGAATACCGGGCAGGGTTTGCACCAGCAGTTCGATCAAAGGCAGGTGCGCAGGATTATTCACCTTGCTGGCAATGCGGGAAACATCGTGGTTGTCTACAAAGGTGTACAGCTTGCGGTCGCCGCACATTCCCTGCAGGCGGCGGACAGTGTGTGCAATCTCAAAATAGTTGTGGTCGTTGTGGCCACTCCACAAGCCTTTGGACAAATCGTAATTGGTGACAGAATGCAGCATACCGTCGTTGGCCCAGCGGCTGTAATCGCCGTGGATGACTTCGCCCATCAGCCAGAATTCCGGCTTCACATCATTGGCAAAGCGGCGCAGGTTTTGCATGAAGCCAAAATCCAGTACATCAGCCGCATCCAGCCGCAGACCGTCAATATCAAACTGCTCTACCCAGTAGCGGATGGTATCAAAATGGTACTGCTGTACCGCCGGGTTTTGCTGATTTAACTTGACCAGCAGATTATAACCACCCCAGTTTTCGTAGCAGAAGCCGTCATTGTATTCGTTGTTGCCCCAGAAGTTCAGATTGCAGAACCAGCTGCAATAAGGAGAACCTTCCCGTTTTTCTTTCACATCCTGAAAAGCGAAAAATCCACGGCCCACATGATTAAATACGCCATCCAGAATAACAGGCATACCCTGTTGATGGCAGTGATCAACAAAATTTCGCAGATCCTGGTTGGTGCCAAGGCGGCTGTCTACGGTACGGTAATCGATGGTGTCATAGCCATGGCTGCCGGATTGAAAAACAGGTCCTAAATAAATCGCATTGCAGCCCAGATCTTTGGCGTGGTCAGCCCAGCGCGTCAGCGTTGGAAAGCCGTTGCCCTGCTGGCCGTTATTTTCAGGCGGGCAGCCGCAGAGGCCCAGCGGATAGATGTGATAAAAGCTTGCGGTATCATACCATGTCATGACGAAAAAGTCCTTTCCTATGATTATAAATTGCTTTCCCTGTATTACGGTAGAAAAACCAAATGGTTTTTGTTATTATAGGAAGTACGAGAAAGATTTGATTGGTTACTCCGATTATAAATAGTGTGAATAGTATAACATATTTTGTAATAGTTGTCTATTTTTGCCGGATTAGAGCAAGAAAAACAAGCAACACATCCCTAAATGGTGTGCGTTGAGATAAAGCGCCTGCCCAAAGCGAATAAGCGGCTGTGGCAGGCAGAAGGAGCGTTTGCAATGAGTGAGGTTTCACAGGCTTTTTATACAGGCGGCTGTTTCGATGCATATCGCTTTTTTGGCGGGCATCCGGTCAGCGCATCAGACCAGGATGGCTGGCGTTTTCGTATTTGGGCGCCCAGTGCGGTTCAAGTCCAAGTTGTAGGCGATTTTAACAACTGGCAGGGTCAGGATATGACCTTTTATCCCGGCGGTTACTGGGAAACGGTAGTTCCTTCGGCACGGGAAGGGCAGCTGTATAAATTCAATATTCACGGCCGGGATGGCAGCCGGGTCATGCATTCCGATCCGTATGCGCTGGCGGCTGAGCTTCGTCCGGGTACAGCCAGCAAGCTGACGCGCCTGGATTTTGCTTTCCAGGACCAGGCCTGGATCGAAAACCGCAGTAAATGTTATGATACACCGCTGAACATTTATGAAATGCACGCCGGTAGCTGGAAGCATCGTCCGGATACAGAACAGGAAGATGAAGCAGCGTGGTATAACTATGAAGAACTGGCGGCTGAGCTGATTCCCTGGCTGAAAGCCCATCATTATACCCATGTGGAGCTTTTGCCGATTGCAGAATACCCGTTTGACGGCAGTTGGGGCTATCAGACGACGGGATATTTTGCACCCACCAGCAGATATGGTACGCCTGCTCAGTTTGCAGCGTTTGTCAATGCCTGCCACAGGGCGGATATCGGCGTACTGATTGATTTTGTGCCGGTGCATTTTGCCTGCAATCATGATGGCTTGGCCAAGCTCGACGGCACGTTTTTGTATGAATACGACAGCGATGTGGGCCGCAGCGAGTGGGGCACCAATAATTTTAATTTTTATCGGGGCGAGGTGTGCAGCTTTTTGTGCAGTGCCGCCGCACTCTGGATGGATGTGTACCACTGCGATGGGATTCGCATGGATGCAATCTCTCGCGCAATTTACTGGTCTGGTGACCCAAAGCGCGGCGTAAACAGCGGCGCAGTGCGTTTCTTGCAAAAGCTGAACCACGGCCTGAACGACCGCTGGCCCACAGGCATCTATATGGCAGAAGACAGCACCAACTATCTGAAAGTGACTGCTCCTACCAGTTATGACGGCGTAGGCTTTGACTATAAGTGGAATCTGGGATGGATGCACGATGTGCTGGATTACTTTGCTACGCCCTTTGGAGAGCGTAAGGAGCACTACCACAAGCTCACGTTCAGTATGCACTATTTTTATAATGAGCTGTATCTGCTGAGCCTGAGCCACGACGAAGTCGTCCACGGAAAAAAGACCATCATTGATAAGATGTGGGGCACTTACGAGGAAAAATTCGCCCAGGCGCGGATGCTGTATCTCTATATGTATGCCCATCCCGGCAAAAAATTAAACTTCATGGGCAACGAAATTGCGCACTGGCGGGAATGGGACGAAAAGCGTGAGCTGGATTGGGCGCTGCTGGAATACCCCCTGCACGATGCCTTCCAGAAATATATCGCCAAGCTGGGGAAAGTGTATACCCAGATGCCGGCTTTGTATAGCGGCGAATATAATCCTGATTGCTTTGAATGGGTAGCTTGCCAGAGCGTGGATCAGGGAGCTTATGCCTGGCTGCGTAAGTCGCAGGGACAGACGGTTCTGTTTGTGATGAACACACTGGATCAGCCGCTGAAAAACTTCCCGCTGTATTTGAAGTATCCGGCTAAGGCTACCTTGCTGGTAAATAGTGCCGCCAAAGAATGGGGCGGAAAGAGCAGTCAGCATGCTGCGCTGCACACCACGGAAGGCGGCGTATACGAGCGAGATTATACGTTGCGCGTAAACGTGCCGCCGCTGAGCGGAATGCTGTACGAACTGCATTCCTTATAACAAAAAAAGGAGAACGCTATGGCATATCGATTGGAAATTTGTGTGGATTCTCTGGAGTCTGCACGCCGCGCAGAAGAAGCCGGCGCAGATCGTTTGGAGCTTTGTGCCGATCTTTTGGTGGGGGGCACATCGCCCAGTCCTTTTTTCATTCGTCAGGTGATGCAGAACGTGCATATTCCGGTCAATGTATTGCTTCGCCCTCGTTTTGGTGATTTTTGCTTTACGGATTCGGAAAAGCAGGTTCTCCTGGACGAAATCGATTTTTGCCGGGATTGCGGCGCAAATGCGGTGGTCATCGGTGCGCTCACACCGGATGGCGATTTGGATGAAGCCTTTTTGCAGGAGTGTATGCAGCACGCTGGTACGATGCATAAAACCCTGCACCGTTGCTTTGATGTGTGCCGGGATGCATCTGCTGCACTGGAACAGGCGGTCGCACTGGGCTTTGATACGATTTTGACTTCGGGACAGGCTGCTGTCGCTTCGGATGGCATTGCACTTTTGCGCGCACTGCATGAGCAGGCGGCAGGGCGAATTCATTTGCTGGCAGGCAGCGGCGTAAATGCAGGCAACATTGAAACGATTGGTCGGGAGACGGGCATCCGGCAGTTCCATCTGTCTGGTAAGCATACGGAGCCTGGTCCTATGCGGTATCGCAGAGAAGGCGTGCCAATGGGCTTGCCGATGGCCAGCGAGTTTGAGCGGCAGTATACCGATCCGCAGGCTGTGCGCGCGGCGCGCACTGCACTGGATATTTTGGCAGCGATGGATTGACAGGACAGCAGAAAAACAGAAAGAGAGAAAACCATGGAATTTTTGGATTTGGCAAAAAAGCGGTATTCTGTCACGCAGTATGATGCGCGACGTATTGAACCTGCCGTTCTGGATAAAATACTGGAGGCGGGTATGCTGGCGCCTACCGCCTGTAACAATCAGCCGCAGCGTATTCTGGTCATTCGCACGCAGGAGCGCAAGCAGAAGCTGAGCTGCCTGGCTAAAGCGGATATGTACTTCGATACGGCGCTGCTGGTTTGCTGGGACGAAACTGTCTGCTGGCACCGCCCGGCGGATGGAAAATCCAGCGGCGAAATTGATGCCTCTATCGTGACGACGCATATGATGATGGAAGCCGCCGATCAGGGCGTTGGTTCCATCTGGGTCATGAATTGGGACCCGAATAAAATGCGCGAAACGTTTGAACTGCCGGAGAATATCCAGCCCATGGCGCTTTTATATTTGGGCTATCCCACAGCAGACAGTACACCGCGTGCAGGCCATGCAGCCACCAAATCCGTTACAAATATTTTGATTTGAGAATGGTGCCAACATTGGGGTGGCACCATTTTTTGTTGACAGGCAAAAATGGATGTGTTATTATGAACATACCCCCATGGGGTATATAAAAAGGAGGAAGACCATGGCAGACGAAGAAAAAGTTGTTTGTAATTGCTGTAAAACAAAACACCGGGATGCGAAAGAATACCAGGATTTGATCCGCCGGCTGAACCGTATCGAAGGTCAGGTGCGCGGCGTCCGCAATATGGTAGAATCCGACCGTTACTGCGTAGATATCCTGACGCAGGTCAGCGCCATTACGGCGGCACTGAACGCGTTCAATAAGGAACTGCTCAGTCAACATATTAAAGAATGTGTGGTGCACGATATTCAGGAAGGCCGCCAGGATACGGTGGACGAACTGTGCGCGACGCTGCACAAATTGATGAAATAAGGAGGAAAGAGTATGCAGAGATTTTCTGTTACCGGAATGTCTTGCGCCGCGTGCAGCGCCCATGTGGAAAAAGCTGTATTGGCGGTGCCGGGCGTGACCAGCGTTTCGGTCAGCCTGCTCACCAATTCGATGGGCGTGGAATTCAGCGCGCCGGCTACAGCACAGAGCATTTGTGATGCGGTCGCTGCGGCTGGCTATGGTGCAGCGCCTGAAAATGCTGCGCAGGCACCGTCTCCGGCAGCTGCACGCGAGGCTTTGGAAGACCATGAAACACCTAAAATGCTGCGCCGTCTGATTGCCAGCATGGTGTTATTGATTCCTTTGATGTATGTTTCCATGGGCGTGGCAATGTGGGGCTGGCCTGCACCGGCTTGGTTTGCCGAAAACCCTATGATGGTTGCACTGTATCAGATGGTCCTGACGGCTGCGGTTATGATCATCAACCAGAAGTTCTTCGTGAACGGCACCCTGGGCCTGATTCATGGTGCACCTAACATGGATACGCTGGTATCGCTGGGCAGCGCAGCATCTTTTGCATATAGTACTGCCGTCACCTTCCTGATGGCGCACGCCATGTGGAACGGCGATACGCACGGTGCCATGCACTGGATGCACGACTT
>JAHHRK010000026.1 GCA_020025795.1 Faecalibacterium sp.
GGCTGGCTGTCACACCGGAACCGCCCAAGCGGGATATTTGCCTGTTAGTGCGCAATGATCGCCCTTTGAGCATCGCTGCGCGTGAGCTGGAAGAAATGCTCTTGAACCACTGCGCAGAATAAGGCTTTCCATTTTCCCCTTTCTGTTCCATAAAAAATCCCCCTGCCTAATACAAGGCAGGGGGATTTTTTATGATTCAATCAGGCGCAGATCAAATTAGATCTCGTACCACTTGATCTCGTTTGCATCCAGGTGCAGATCGAAGTGGTTGCCGTCGGTGGTGTAGACGGTGGTGTCCTGAGGCTCGTAAGTGTTGTTGACAACACAGTACTTGCCGTTTGCAACGTAAGCGTGAACTTCCACGTTGAAGTTGGAAGAGAACCAGGTGTGCAGCTCGTCTTCACCGTGGGTGCTCCACAGCATTGCACGATACAGCATACGGCTGTTCTCGAAGCTGTAAGGCACACCGCTGATGTACACTGCACGGCCCTTGCCGTACTCATGCACAGCCATCTGCACTTCCTTGTCCTTCTGGACCAGGATATCGGTGCCTTCGAAAGCGTAGATGTTCTTCTTGCCTTCGCCGAAGTCAACGGGCTTGGTTGCATCAGCCAGGATGAAGTGATCGGGCTTAGCTTCCCAGTTGTACTTGTCGTAGTTCAGGGTAAAGCCGGTCTCTTCCTCAACACCCAGCACGCTAGCCAGCTGCAGGAAACGACCCTGATACTGGTGGCCGGAAGGCTCGCCAACACCGATAAAGCCGCCGCCATTGTAGACGAACTGCTTAATTGCAGAGCTGATGGTTGCATCCTCCCAGTAGATGCCGCCGGTGTGTGCGGTATCTGCATCACCAACGTTGATCAGAACGTCGATGTCCTTCAGGATAGAAGGATCAGCCTTGATGTCGTCGAAGCTGATGAACTTCACGTCAAACGGTGCACCGGACAGCATCTCGATGACACCTGCGTAGCTGTAGTTCTGCTTCTGATACAGAGCATGGTGAACCATGTGGCAGCCCCATGCACGCATCTTGCCCCAGCAGTTCAGGACAGCAACCTTCTTAACGCAGTAAGGAGTGGTGCCCTTGATGTTGGTGTACAGTTCACGGAACTCGTCGCAGACGGACTGGACGTAGTCGATGAACTCAGGGAACTCCAGAGCCAGCTTCAGGTAGCCGCCGTAGCCGATACGATCGATGGGCTTGCGCAGGATTGCGCGGCGTGCGGTAACCCAGTTGACCTTTGCTTCCTGCACCGGATCGCCGCCCTCGTGGAAGGTATCCGGGAAGAAGTAAGGCAGGAAACGGCCTTCGGTGTACTTAACACCGTCGATGTCGCTGATCAGGCGCAGAGTAGAACCGTTGCCAACACTGCCGACGACAGCGTCCAGACCGATGGACTTGAACTCTTCCATGAAGGGCTCGGTGCCGATCCAGTGGTCGCCCAGGAACATCATAGCTTCGCAGCCGCACTCGTGGGTGATGTCGACCATTTCCTTAGCCAGCTTAGCAACCTCACGGCGCTGGAATGCCTGGAAGTCCTTGAACTCCTTGCTGGGCACACGATACTGGTTGTTGTAGTAGCCCTGGTCGATGATGAACTCAGGACGGAACTTGTAGCCAACTTCCTTCTCGAACTGATCCAGAATGTAGGGGCTGACAGATGCGGAATAGCCGTACCAGTCAACGTACTTCTCACGCTTCAGCTCGTCGAACACCAGGGTGAACTGGTGGAAGAAGGTGGTGTAACGAATCACGTTTACGTAGGGGTGATCTGCGATGAACTTGCGCAGACGCTCCATGGTGTACTTACGGGTCTTGGGCTGGCGCACGTCAAAGGTGATCTGGTGCTCGAAGTCCTTCCAGTCATTGACGGTTGCGTTGTACATATGTACGGGGTCCCAAATCAGGTAAGCCAGGAAGCTGACGGTGTACTCGTGGAAAGGCACAGCCTGCACGGTAACAGCGCCATCTGCATAGCTCCACTTGTCGCAGGGAACCGGCTCGCCGGTGGTGCGGTCCATGACTTCCCACCAACGGGTGATATCGTCACGGGTGTTGACCTCCATCAGCTCGGGGCTGATGCCCTTCAGCAGAGGAATGGTCACAGTGTCGCCATTTGCGGTATGGAAACCGGTCATGATGTAGCACTGCTGCACTTCGTCCGGGTTTGCCTTTGCCCAGGCATTATCTTTACGGGTAGTGTAGTAGGTTGCGTACACCTTTGCATCGGCGTCACGCAGCTCCTGGGGGAAATCAGTGCCGTCGCAGTCACGCAGTGCGTCTGCGCCCCAGCGCTTCATAATTTCCAGCGTCTGCGGAACAACGTCCACATCGGTAGGAATGGTAACCTGGCCCTGGCGCTTTACATCGCTCATAGGTAATCTCCTTTTATCTCATCTCAGCTCAAAAATAAACTATGGGTTGCAAAAAAATCAATCCGTGTAGGGCTTGTTGTACAGCCACAGAGTAATCAGCACCAGAACGACGCCGATCATCTCAATGCCCAGGCCCTTCAAATCACCAGTCATGCTCCAGCCGGTATACAGCAGTACTGCACCCAGCACAAAGCTGACCAGCATCAGGATCATGCGCAGTTTCTTATGCTCCTGCCAAAACGTATTTTTCATGGTGCGCCTCCTTTAACCCTTCAGGCCGCCGACGGTCATACCTTCGGTCAGCTGCTTCTGCACACACATATACAGGATGATGGTGGGCAGCATAACGATGACCAGACCTGCATACATACGGCCGAAGTCCGTCTGAGACTGTGCAGACTGCATCAGGTTCAGCAGGCCGACCGGCAGGGTCTTAGCGCCCTTAGCGGAGCTCATCAACGTCATAGAGATGATGTACTCGTTCCAGAAGGACAGGAAGTTGAACAGGATGATCGTAATGATAGAAGGCTTTGCCATGGGGAAGATGATACGAACCATGGCGGTAAAGTAGCCTGCGCCGTCAATGTAAGCTGCCTCCTCATAGTCGTGGGGCAGAGATGCAAAGTAACCGGACAGGATGTACACGGTGAACGGCAGTGCAGTTACTGCGTAGACCAGTGCCAGAATGAACAGGTTGTTCAGCAGGAACGGATGACCGATCGACTGCTTCAGTGCTACGTCGCCGTCCTTCAGCATCAGGAAGATGGGCACAACGATGTAGTTCACGTTGATAAACAGGCCTGCCATGAAAGCGGTCTGCAAAAAGCCGCGGCCCTTGAACTCAAAACGAGAAACTGCATAAGCGCAGGGCAGTGCCAGCACCAGCAGCAGAGCCAGTGCCATCACGGTAACCAGCACAGAGTTCAGCATGTAGCTGCCCATGTTTGCTGCGTTCCATGCGTTTGCGAAGTTCTCCCAGTGCAGGCCGTTGGGCAGCTGCCAGGGATTGCCGTAGAACTGGGGATTCTCTTTCAGAGAAGCCAGGAATGCCCAGCCCACAGGAACGATAACCAGAATTGCCAGGGTAACCAGTGCAACGTAGATGAATGCTTTATACAGCACATCGCCTTTATTGCTCTTTTTCATTTTTGCCTCTGCCATTACATTACACCTCCTGAACGTCACGCTTGGTGACCCAGTTTACCATACCAGCCAGTGCAAAGGAGAACAGGAACATGACCACGCCAGCAGCCATGCTGTAACCGTACAGACCTGCGTCCTTCTGGTTGTACATAAAGCTCAGGCCGACGTCTGCCATGCCCGGAGCGACCATGGCCTTGACGAACAGGAAAGCCATGTTGATGGTAGAGATGATAAAGAAAGTCAGAGTAGTACGGATGTTGGTCCAGATCAGAGGAATCGTGATCTGGAAGAACTGGGTCAGGCGGCCTGCGCCGTCCAGACTTGCGCTCTCATACAAACTCTCGGAAACAGCGGACATGGAAGCCATGTACATGACCATGTAGTAACCAATTGCCTGCCAAACCATGGCAATGATGATACTTACGATAACCATGGGCTTATCCTTCCACAGGATCGCCACTGTTTTACCCGACAGCAGGGACAGGATGTTGTTCAGCATACCGGTCTCATCGGGCTTGTAAATTGCAGAGAAGATACCTGCAATAACAACAACCGACAAGATGTTCGGGATGTAGAACACAATGCGGAAGAAGTTCTGTCCGCGGATCTTTTCACGGGTCAAGATACCTGCAAACACCAGTGCAAAGGCAAAGGTGATAACCGTGACCGTGACGATCAGCAGCACCGTATTCTGCATGGCGGTGATGAACTTAATGTCCTTGAACAGCGTTACAAAGTTCTGCAGACCCACGAAAGTTTCCGTAGGAGAATATGCACCGCGTTCAAACAGGGACATGCGGAAAACGTTCAGCGTAGGTACGATCATGAACAGAATGAACAAGATCGTTGCCGGCGCAAGGCAGAACAGCAGAAATCCCTTACGTCTCTTGTCAGATTTCAATGAGAGCAACCCCTTTCTTTTGCACACTCACCAGAGTGTACTTCCCAACCAAAAGCGACGGCGGACAGTTTGAACCGCCCACCGTCGCCCCTCTTTTACCTAATTAAGCTTTAGAAAGCTACGCTTACAGCAGGTTTGCGTGCATTTCCTTGCTTGCTGCCTTGATATCCTCAACCCACTTGTCGCGAGTCAGGCTGCCGGAAACCAGGCCATTGATGGGATCCAGGAAGACTTCCTGAACAGTGCCCAGACCAGCCACGGACTTGTAAGGAGCGAAGTTGCCCATAGCAGCCTTAGCGCCGTTGTCGTAGATGGAGTAGAACATCTTGTTGTCGCCTTCCAGCAGATCAGCAACGCCCAGAACAGGCTGAACAGCGTTGCCCTTAGCGAAGATTGCGCAAGCAGCATCGCTGTACAGGAATGCGATGAACTGCTTAGCAGCGTCAACGTTAGCAGCACCGGAGGGAATCCAGCTCTGCTCGAACCAGGTGTAGCTGTAGCCAGCGCCGCCAGCCTCGACTGCAGGCAGAGCGGTCATGCCCCACTTGAAGCCTTCTGCACGGGGGCTGTCGCCCATCTCGCCGACAATCCAGGTGCCGTTGGGCATGAAGATTGCCTTGTTGTCCAGAACCAGCTGCTGGTTCATCTTGAAGTCGTTGTTGTTAGCCTGTGCAGGAGTGACGGAGTTGGTGTAGCTTGCCAGCTTCTCGATGATATCGAAGCAGGTCTTAGCTTCGGGAGTATCCCAAATGCCGTCTTCGTAGTGGGTAGCCTTATCGAAGAAATCAGCGCCGCCCACAGAGTACATCAGAGCGTACAGGAAAGCGTCGAAGTAACCAGCGGTGGGATAAGTGAACAGAGCGATGTTCTCCTTCTTAGCTTCTTCAGCCAGAGCCCACATCTCGTCCCAAGTGGTGGGCAGCTTCCAGCCCTTTTCTTCCAGCAAGCCAGCGTTGTAGAACAGGCCGCAGGGAGAGTAGAACATGGGAGCCAGGAAGGTCTTGCCATCGCCGTACGGATTGGTGATGGAGTTATCGGTGAAGCCGCCAGCGATCTTCTTGCCAACGGTATCGCTCTCACCGGGGATGGTCATGGTCAGCACGTCGCTGATGTCAGCGATCAGCTTGTCCTTGATGAACTGCTCGGTCAGGCCAGCGGGGCGGCCAACAGACAGGCAGACAACATCGGGGTAATCGCCACCCTGCATGCTGGGTCCGATCACGTCTTCCAGGTTCTTATCGACAGTCAGGTTAGAAACCTTGATGCCGGTAGCGCCGGTGAAAGCCTCGCAGATTTCGTCCCACAGGGGAGCGTAAGCTTCAACGTAAGCGCTGGACAGAGCAGCAACGGAAATTTCGCCCTTTGCTTCATTGTTCTCAGCGGACTGAGAATCACCAGAGTTTGCGTCAGGAGCAGAGGTGGACTGAGACTCTGCACCGCAAGCGGTCAGGCCCAGAGCAGCTGCAGTAACACCAGCAGCCATCAGGAAAGAACGACGAGAAATCTTCTTCATTGTAATGGTCTCCTTCTTTTATTTTTTTCATAAATTTTTGTCTGCCGCCCCACGCAGGGCGTGCAGGACTTTTGCTATATTAAATATAGAAGCATTCCGGCTTAAGAACAAGGTGCTTATTGCTCCTTTTTTTATTAAACTTGCTTCGGTTTGTCCATTCTGTAATAAAGCAGCTAAAATTTGCAATCTTTTTAGGTTTATCACTAAAATCCGTTGTTCAAACATGCCTGCCGGTTTTTTATTTCACAAATATGTAGAAACACTTTTTACTATTGGGAACAGTTATTATGCACAACGCATAGATTCCACTGTTCCGGTATTTCATGCTTCGCGGCTTTTCGACGAAACAATTCCATTTTCTAGCGCATTCTTGCGGATAAGTGCGTAAAATTTTATCTTCTATTGCCCTGTATTTTATTTTCTTTGCTATTGTTGTTGCGTATCTTGCAAAAATCCGCTATAACTTATTGAGGTATTATCTGTACTTTATTAGATATGCTTTACAGAAAAGGAGAGATCCTGTGAGCAGTGAACGCTTTGACATCAGTTTTTCCCCCGCACCGCGGGAAGCTGTACGTCTGTTATACATCAGTAAGAGCCGTTTTGGCGGTGACTGGCATTCCATTTTGCATACCCATGCTTGTTCGGAGCTGTTTTACTGTCTTTCCGGACAAGGACAATTTAATATAGAGGGAAGTCTATATCCTGTCTCCCCCGATGACATGGTGATTGTGAATCCCCAGGTAGAGCACACCGAGACAAGCTTTAACGCAAACCCCCTGGAATATATTGTACTGGGTGTCGAGGGCATTGAATTTCTGTTTGGCAGCAACAACAATCCCTTTGCTGTGATGAACTGCCAGGCCGACCGGGAACGCATCCGCTTCCTTTTGCAAATGCTCCTGCGCGAAATCGACATGAACGCCGATGGCTGCGAAACGGTATGCACCGACCTTTTGGACACGCTGTTGATCTGGCTGGTACGCAGCGCGCACTTCAAAATGCGCACCTGCGATAACACCCGCTCCCGTACAAAGGAGTGCGTGACCATCAAGCGTTATCTGGATGAAAACTTCCGCGAGAACACCTCGCTGGATCAGCTTGCCGATATGGTACACATCAACAAGTACTACCTGGCGCACACCTTCCAGAAGGAATACGGCATTTCCCCTATCACCTATCTCATGCAGCGGCGCATTGCGGAAAGCAAATATCTCCTGGGCAACACGGACCACAGTCTGTCTCAGATTGCTTCCATGCTGGGATTTTCTTCCCTGAGTTATTTTTCGCAGTGTTTCCATAAAGCTGAAAACATGAGCCCCACTACTTACCGCAAGCAAATTCGAAATGGTTCCGGCAAAAAGCCCTGACCTGTTTCGAACGCTTATATAAAACCACACGTTACACAGATGCAAAAAAGGCCCGCTTGGCCGGACAAGGAAGGAATCTTATGAAATCTACCATCACCGACGCACTTCTGCAGGAAGTCACCCACGCATTTCAGTTTGCTGCTCCGGTTGTAAACCCCCACCGCTACGGCTCTGGCCACATCAATGACACTTTCCTGGTCACCACCGAAGACGGTGCCCTGAAGTACATTCTGCAGCGTATCAACACTGAGATCTTTACCGATCCCGTTGGTCTGATGGAAAACATCTGCGGCGTGACCGATTACCTGCGCGAGCATATCACTGCAAACGGTGGTGATCCGAAGCGTGAGACTCTGAACGTGATCCGTACCCTGGACGGCAAGCCTTTCTATACCGACAGCGAAGGCAGCGCATGGCGCGTATTCACCTTTGTTACCGACACCGTCTGCCTGGACAAGGTAGAGAGCGAGAAGGACTTCTACACTGTCGGCGCAACCTTCGGCAACTTTATGAACCAGCTGGCTGACTATCCTGCTGCTTCTCTGCACGAGACCATTGCTCGTTTCCACGACACCCCCAACCGTTACGAGAACTTTGAAAAGGCACTGGCTGCCGACGTAATGGGCCGTGCCAAGGACGTTCAGCCCGAAATCGACTTCATCCATGCACACGAGGCTGACTGCCACCACCTGGTAGACCTGCTGGCTGAAGGCAAGCTGCCCCTGCGCGTTACCCACAACGACACCAAGCTGAACAACGTTCTGCTGGACCGCGAGTCTGGCGAAGGCATCTGCGTCATTGACCTGGACACCATCATGCCCGGCCTGTCTGCTTATGACTTCGGCGACTCCATCCGCTTCGGTGCAAACGACTGCGATGAGGACGAGCCCGATCAGAGCAAGGTCCACTTCAGCCTGCACCTGTTCGAGGTGTTCGCTAAGGGCTATCTGTCCACCGCAGGCAAGGTCATGCCTGAGCTGGAAAAGGAATGCCTGCCCTGGGGCGCTAAGCTGATGACCCTGGAGTGCGGCATGCGCTTCCTGACCGACTACCTGGAAGGCGACCACTACTTCCAGACCCATCGTGATGGCCAGAACCTGGACCGTGCACGCACCCAGTTTACTCTGGTCAAGGGCATGGAAGCACAGTGGGACGAAATGATGGAAGTCATCCACCGTTACGCATAATCCCATCGTAAAAAAGATTCATTCAAAGCGCCTGCATCCCGCCGGGATGCAGGCGCTTTTTTGTATTTTCGGCATAAAAATCTGCACAAATTTGTTTTTTCTCATTTTTATGAACTTTGCCAATTTTATATCATATCTGCCAAACTTTCGCTCCGTTTTTTGTGGATATTTCCCGTTGACTGTTTTCACCAAAAATACACTTTTCTGTTTTATCCCGTTCTTCATTGCAGTAATGCACAAATACGCCCAATCTGGACACGGAATTTTTTTGTGCTTTTTGTTGACATTTTGCACGTACTTGAGTAACATAGTGCCTAACATGTTGGCGGACGCCAGAGAAAGCCCTGCTTGGCCCTCTGTCGTCTTTCGTTTTTTGTGTTCACCATGCAAAGACACGCATAGAATATCACAAGGGACGAATTCATTTTGCGAGCGGTGCCTGTTCCCCATGCAGAATCCGCTTTGGAAAAATAGAGGGAGTGATTTTAATGGGTAAATACGTGGTGAAGCGTACACTGCTGGCGATCTTTACGATTTTCATTATCAGCGCGATCACCTTCTTCACAATGCATTCCATCCCCGGTGATCCGTTCACCTCCGAAAAAGAGGTTCCTGCAACGGTACGTGCCGAGTTGGAAGCCCGGTTCAATCTGGATAAGCCGCTGGGCACCCAGTATGTGCTGTATCTGAAAGGCATCCTTTTGGAGAACGACTGGGGCATCTCCATGAAGGACGGCCGCGACATCTGGACCACCATCACCAGCCGCCTGGCCGTCAGCGCACGCCTGGGCCTGATGGCAGCCGCCGTAGCCATTGTGGCTGGTTTGATTCTGGGCTGCATCGCCGCACTGAACAGAAACAAACTGCCAGACCGATTGATTGTGTTCTTTGTGACGCTGTTCAACGCGCTGCCCAGCTTCGTGTTCGGTACATTGCTGCTATTGGTGTTCTGCATGTGGCTCAAGTGGATTCCTGTATGGGACGCAAACCATCCCAGCTACATCCTGCCCGTCATCGCACTGGCAGCTTCGCCCATGGCCCAGATCACACGACTGACCAAAACCAGTATGCTGGACTCTCTTTCTCAGGATTACATCCGCACGGCACGCGCCAAAGGTGTTAAACAGATTTTCGTGGTGTTCAAGCACGCTTTGCGCAATGCATTGATTCCCGTCATCACCTACATCGGACCCATGGTGGCTTACATCCTGACTGGTTCCATGGTTGTTGAGAGCATCTTCACCATCGGCGGCCTGGGCAGCAAGTTTGTTTCCTCCATCACCGACCGTGACTACACCCTGATTATGGGCACAACCCTCTTCCTGGCAATTCTGATGGTTGTGGCCAATCTGATTACCGATATCGTATACACCCTGATTGATCCTCGGATCCGTCTGGAGTAAGAAAGGAGGCAGGAAAATGGAACGTGATGAAAAAGGCATGCCCAAAAAGGGAATGTTCTCCGCACAGGTAGACCTGTCGAAATTCTCTTTTGAAGATTTCGCCCCTGCCACCGATGCAGAAAAGGCACAACAGGAGGTCATGGGTGAAAGCTCTACCTTCCTGAAAGACGGTTTGCGCCGTTTGATGAAAAACCCGCTGGCCGTAGCATCTCTGATCACTTTGATTGTGATTTTGCTGGTCATTATTTTCGCACCCATGTTTATCCCCTACGATTATGATGGCATCATCAAGGTAGGCGGCAAACGTGATAAAGGAATGTCCAACCTGGCACCCTTTGCATATTCGGAAGCCGAGCAGGCTTACATGGAAAAAACCGGCGAAAGCCTGTTCCCCCATATCATGGGCACCGACAAACTGGGCCGTGACTACTTTGTACGTGTGCTGTACGGCACTCGTGTTTCCCTGAGCGTTGGCTGTATCGCCGCTGTGATGGTTCTGATTATTGGCTGTATTTACGGCTCTGTATCCGGTTATTTCGGTGGCGTGGTCGATATGGTCATGATGCGTATCGTGGACGTCATCTACTCGCTGCCCGATATGCTGATTATCATTCTGCTCAGCGTGGTGCTGAAAGAAAGCTTGAAGCTGGACGGCACTGTCTTTTCCGCCCTTGGCCCGAACATGGTTTCCATGTTTATCGTCTTTGGCCTGCTGTACTGGGTTGGCATGGCTCGTCTGGTACGCGGACAGATTTTAACGGTCAAGCAGAACGAGTACGTTCTGGCTGCACAGTGCATCGGCACTAAGCCCGGACGCATCCTGCGCAAGCATATCCTGCCCAACTGCCTGTCTGTTATCATTATTTCTACGGCTTTGCAGGTTCCTTCCGCCATCTTTACCGAAAGCTACCTGAGCTTCTTGGGCATGGGCGTTTCCGCCCCGATGCCTTCTCTGGGCAGCCTGGCCAACTCTGCGCGTGAAGGCATGTCCAGCTATCCGCATTTGTTCATTTTCCCGGCTGTGGTCATTTGCTTGATCGTTCTGGCGTTCAACCTGTTGGGTGACGGCCTGCGCGATGCATTCGACCCCAAGCTGCAGCGTTAACGAAAAGGAGGAGGGACGCATTATGAGTGAAGTGCAGCATTTGTTGAGTGTGCAGGACCTGCACACCACCTTCTCCACCGATAAAGGCGGCGAAGTTCATGCCGTAAACGGCATTTCCTTCAATCTGGACGAAGGCAAGATCCTTGGTATCGTAGGTGAATCCGGTTCCGGCAAATCCGTTACGGCTTACTCGATCATGCAGATCCTGGCCGACAATGGCGGTATTTCCGGCGGCAAGATTTTGTACCGCGGCGAAGACATCACCCAGTGGAGCGAAAAGAAGATGTCTACCTTCCGCGGCAAAAAGTGCTCGATCATTTTCCAGGACCCCATGACCAGCCTGAACCCTGTGTTTACCGTTGGCAACCAGCTGATGGAAGGTATCATGCTCCACACCGGCCGCAACCGCAAAGAAGCACGTGAGCGTGCCATTGAAATGCTTACACTGGTCGGTATCCCGGAACCCACCAAACGCATTGACCAGTATCCTTTCGAGCTGAGCGGCGGCATGCGCCAGCGTGTCATGATTGCTATGGCACTGGCCTGCGAGCCGGATATTCTGATTGCGGATGAACCCACTACCGCTCTGGACGTGACCATTCAGGCACAGATTCTGGAGCTGATGCAGGATCTGCAGAAGAAGCTGGGCATGGCAATCATCATCGTTACCCATGACCTGGGCGTTATCGCCAGCATGTGTGATGAAATCATCGTTATGTACGGCGGCCGCATCTGTGAGCGCGGCACTGCCGATGCATTATTCTATCATCCGGCACACGAGTACACCAAAGGCCTGCTGCGCAGCATTCCTACCGCAGAAAAGATGGACGAACGCCTGGTGCCCATTGGCGGCACTCCCATCAACCTGCTGAATCTGCCCCAGGGCTGTGCTTTCTGCCCGCGCTGCGACAAGGCAATGAAGATCTGCCTGACCAAACAGCCGGATGAAATCTGGGTTGGCGAGGACCACCTGGCATCCTGCTGGATGAACATCGCCAAAATGAAGGAAGAGGAGGACCGTAAGAATGGCTGACAACGAAAAGAACCTGCTTGAGGTCTCCCACCTGAAACAGTATTTCCCGATCCACACCGGCATGGGCAAAACCACACCCCTGAAGGCAGTGGACGATATTTCCTTTACCATCAAGCCCGGCGAAACGCTGGGTCTGGTCGGTGAATCCGGTTGCGGCAAAACCACAGTCGGCCGCACTCTGCTGCAGCTGTATAAGCCTACCGCAGGCCGCATTGTATTTGACGGCAACGTGCTGTTTGATTCCGGCGAAGTCTACGATGAAAACGATCAGCCTGTCCTGGACGGCAAAGGCAATCCTGTCATCGACCGTAGCCGCATCACACACGCCAATATGATGCCTTACCGCCAGCAGATGCAGATGGTTTTCCAGGACCCTTACTCCAGCCTGAACCCTCGTATGACCGTTGAGGAAATCATCGCAGAGCCTTTGGATGTGCACAAGCTGTGCCACAATGCCAAAGAGCGTCACGAAAAGGTTTTGGAGCTGATGGAACTGGTTGGTCTGAACGCAGAGCACGCCAGCCGCTACCCCCACGAATTCTCCGGCGGCCAGCGCCAGCGCATCGGCATTGCACGCGCACTGGCTGTGAACCCCAAGTTCATCGTTTGTGACGAGCCGGTTTCTGCGCTGGACGTTTCCATTCAGGCGCAGGTCATCAATATGTTTGAAGATTTGCAGGAGAAGCTGGGCGTTGCGTATCTGTTTATTGCCCATGACCTGCTGGTTGTGCATCATATTTCCGACCGCATCGGCGTAATGTATTTAGGCCACATGATGGAATTGGCAAATGCCGACGAGCTGAACGCCAACCCCATCCATCCTTACACCGAAAGCCTGCTGAGTGCTGTGCCGATTCCTGACCCGGAGACTGCACGCCATGCCAAGCGCATCGTGCTGGAAGGCGACGTACCCAGCCCCATGAACATTCCCAGCGGCTGCCCGTTCCGCACCCGCTGCCGCTATGCGACCGAGCGCTGTGCCATCGCCTGCCCCCAGCTGACCGATCGGGGCAACGGACATTATGTAGCCTGCTGGAACAAGTAAACACATTGGCTTTTGTCTTTGCACCACGCACTGTATTTCTATGGAATACAGATTTTTTCGAGATTCTATTCAAAATCGCTGTGTTTTTTTACAACATAGCCAGTCACAAGGGCGTTTTTTATGGATTTCTCATAAAAAATACCGTATTTCGCATGAATTCCAATTTAGACTTGTAAAGTGTATTGGGATGAAGTATAATAGGTTCAATCTTCAACAGTCCACCATATATGGACACATTCGTTTGGGAGTGCCGGTCCACATCCGGCAACTACATTGAGAGGGGAAAATAAATTATGAAGCAGCTCATTTCTCGTCGTTCCTTTTTGCAGGGTACCGGCATTGTAGCCGCTACCGCTGCACTGACCGCTTGCGGTGGTAATAAGAACCCCACCTCTGGTCCTGCTAATGCAGACAATCAAGATTTCAGCGCTGTGCTAGCTGAGTTCAAAAAGCCCGCTGCCGCTCTGCAGGATTGGGGCAATCAGTTCGATCCTCTGGTGGATCAGATCCGCAGCGAAACCGATTCGGTTAAGCGCGAAGCGCTGATGCACGAAGCAGAAGATCTGCTGATGGGCACCTGGTGCCTGATGCCGATTTACTTCTACACCAACGTGTATCTGCAGAAGGAATACATCTCCGACGTTTACAACAACGTCTTCGGCATGAAGCGTTTTTACTACGCAAAGAACTCCAATAACAACAATGCCAGCATGAACGTCAACCTGGCATCTGAGCCCGATGTTCTGGACCCGTCCCGCAGCACCACCGTTGACGGTGGCTGCCTTGCCTGCAATATGTTCCTGGGTCTGATGAACAACGATGCAGCAGGCAAGGTTATTCCCGGTTGTGCTGCAGAACAACCCAAGATTTCCGATGACGGCCTGGTTTACACCTTTACCATCCGTGAAGGTCTGAAGTGGTCTGACGGCGAAAAGCTGGACGCAAACGATTTCGTTTACTCCTGGAACCGTGCCGCTGATCCCGCTACCCAGTCCGACTACATCTACCTGTTCGACATCGTGGCAAAGAATGATGACGGCACCCTGAAGGTAGAAGCATCTGCTGACGGCCTGACCCTGACGGTAACACTGATTGCACCCTGTCCCTACTTCCTGGATCTGTGTGCATTCCCCACTTTCTTCCCTGTTCCGAAGAAGTTTATCGAAGCACATGCTGACAGCTCCAACCCCAGCGCATGGACGCAGGAAGCCGGTTTCGTTACCAACGGTGCTTATACCTGCACCGCATGGTCTCACGGCGAAAGCCTGACCCTGACGGCAAACCCCAACTTCGTTTTTGCAAGCGATGTTACAATGCCTGAACTGAACTTCATGCTGAGCGCCGACACTACCGCTATTTACACTGCCTTCACCAGCGGCAACCTGGATTTCGCAGGCTCTGTACCCAGCGACGAAATGGAAACGCTGAAGAAGGGCAACGAACTGCGCATCGACCCGTACCTGGGCACTTACTACGCATGCTGCAACTCCAAGAGCGAAGTATTCAACGCCGGTCGTACGCCGGAACAGGCTTGCGCACTGCGTAAGGCACTGTGCCTGTCTATCGACCGCGACTACATCATTGATGCTGTTGCACAGGGTGGCCAGCTGCCTGCAAACTGCTTTGTTTCTGACGGCGCAGCGGACGGCCACGGCGATTTGTTCCGTAAAAATGATGACGCTTACACCTATCCCGTTTCTGATGCAACTGGTTACTTCAACACCGATGTAACCATGAACACCGACGAAGTTGTATCCCTGCTGGGTGCAGCTGGTCTGGCTTTGGATGACGACGGCATGGTCAGCTCTGACACCCCGTTCTCCTTCTCTTACCTGACCAACCCCGGCGTGCACGTTTCCATGGCCGAGGCAATGCAGCAGGACTTCGCTGCTCTGGGCATTGACATGAAGATCGACACTCAGGAGTGGAAGGTCTTCCTGAATACCCGTAAGCAGGGCAACTACGATATGGCTCGTAACGGCTGGGTCATGGACTACAATGACCCCATCAACGAGCTGGAGATGTGGACCACCAAGTCCGGCAACAACGACGCCCAGTTCGGCAAATAATCCATTTGTTTCCTAATCTTTTTTACCACCTTCTTTTTGCTAACTAACACATTTCTCTCCAAAATATAAACACCCCGGACACTGTGCAAACGCACAGCGTTCCGGGGTGTTTTTTTACGGCTGCTATAAAGAAGCGATGTCCTGCTGCATAGATCAACTGGGCATTGCTTTTTTCTATTTTTGAATCAGTTGTCCTGCACGATGGTGCTGTGCGCTACCACAAAATCTGCGGCACGTATTGCGCAGAGGCTGTGGCGCACCGTGCGGCGATCGTTCTGCTCTGCATACTGTTCGGCCGTGCAGCCCAGGCGCTCCGCCTCGCGCTCGATTTCCGCATCCACATCTGCTTCCGTAGGCTCCAGCCCTTCGATCCGTGCCACTTCCAGCAAGGCCAAATGAACACGCACCTGCTCCTCTGCGGCAAGCCGCAATCTGTGAGAAAGCTGCTCCATCGTCGTTCCGGTTTCTTCCAGATATACCTCAAGCGGCTTGCGCATCATGGCTAACTGCTGACGCAGCTGCTCCAGCTGTGCCTGATAGGCATCCTCTGTCAGCAGATCCGGCAGCTTGCCGGTGCTGTGCTTGCCCAGCTGGCGCACAATGTCTGTGCGTGCCCGATTCATGGCATTTTCCACGCGCATTTCATCCAGCTTCTGGCGCACCTGCGCTTTATACTCTTCCAGCGTATCTACGCCGCCGGCTCGCTTGGCAAAGGCATCGTCCAGTGCAGGCACCTGCCGCAGATACAACTCCTTTAGCTTTGTCTGGAACACTGCCGGCTTGCCTGCCAGTTCCTTAGCCGGATATGCTTCGGGGAATGTAACATGAATCTCAAATGCATCGCCCGGGCAGTGGCCCAGAACAGCCTCCTCGAAGCCGGGAATCATTCGACCTGAGCCCAGCTCCAACGGCTGATCTTCGGCTTTTCCGCCTGCGAAGGCCACACCATCCTGGAAGCCTTCAAAATCCAGCACAGCTGTCATGCCGTTTTCGGCAGGACCGGACTGATCCAGCTTTTTCGTCATCATCATACGTCTGCGCTGGATGTAATGATCCACATCGTTGGCGCCCAACGGATTGGGCTTGCAGTGTGCTGTAAATCCGGTATAACACTCCAGCGTGATTTCCGGCTTGTTTACGATAGTAGCCGTCACGCCAAAGCCTTTTTCCGTAGAAGCATACAGCAACTCATATGCTGGCTCTGTCACCGGCTCCAAACCAAGCTCCACAATAGTCTGCTCGACCAAATCAGGCATCTGTCCTGCCATGCAGTCGTTGATGGCATCATACCAGAATACGCTTTCACCCTTTTCCTTTTCAATGGCAGCGCGATCTGCCTGGCCCAGTTCAAAGCCGGGAATCTGAATCTGGTCTCGGCTGCGCAGGTATGCCGCCTGCACAGCATTTTCCAGTTCCTGTGCGTCTGCCTCAAAGGTAAAGCGATAGATATCCTTTTCCGGCGTTTCAATATTGACCCGTCTCATAGTTGCTTTCCTCCCTTTTGGCCACCCACAATACCGACGCAGTGCGGGCAACACTTTTCTATGTGGGCATTATACCATATATTTGCTTTTTCCGCATACTTTTGCGTGTTTTCCCGTGAATACGGATTGACGCGGAGACATTTTGTGAGTACAATGGGTATCGTATCAAATTAAAGGAGAGATATCATGTTACTGGAACATTTTAACGAAATGGTGATTCCCCTCATCATTGCACTGGCTGAGACCATGGGCATTCTGATCGTTGTATACAGCCTGATCAAGTGCTTCATTGCCTATGTGCTGCGCATCTTCAAGAAGAGCAACTGCCCTCTGGAAGAAGATCTGGCTGAAGGCCTGTCTGCTGCACTGGAATTCATGATGGGTGCCGAAATCCTCAAGACCATCAGCGTCCCCAATATGAACGAGCTGATCGTTCTGGGCCTGATCATTCTGATGCGTGTCGTACTTAGCCTGCTGATTCACTTCGAGCTCAGCCAGGAAGAAAAGCGTCACGACCTGGCACAGAAGCAGCGTGAAGCTGCTACCAGCCATCAGTAAAGCATCGCTTTTGAAATCAGTCTGCACT
>JAHHRK010000027.1 GCA_020025795.1 Faecalibacterium sp.
TGGATGCGCTGTATACGGCAGGCTGCCCCACGGACCGCCACGCTATGAAACTGGCTTTGATGGAAGAATTGCCATTTGCGGCAGAAGAAGCCTTTGCTGCCTTTGCTGCTTTGGATGATGCTTTTGCCTGCGCACCCACACTGTATCGGGAGCTGGTGGAAAGCGGAGAGCCTTACCAGAAAACCCACTTGCGCATTACCCCAGCAGAGCTTTTGGTGGAAGGCGTACCGGGACGAAAAATCGGTCAGGTGCAAAAATGTCTGGTGAAAGCGGTGGTAGATACGCCGGAGCTGAACGTATATCCCACCTTGGCGCAGATGGCAAAAGGCTTGCAGAAGGTGCTGTGACGAAAAAAGAGTTTTCCACAGAAAAGCGAAACAGCGTTGAAAAAATAGGCGCAACCAAAAGTTGCGCGATAGTTGGTGGACGCAACCACTCGTTTTTGATAGGATTTGTGGCACCGAAACAGTACAAATCTTACAAGAACGAAACGGAGGAACAATTTTATGAGAGTGGCAACAACAGAGACTATACTTATGCTTTTGATTGTGGCGGTGCCGGCATGTTTGCTGATCGCATTGGCGGTGATGATCATTCGCGCCTTATGGAAATACATCCATAGCGAACCCAAACAAAAGCAACAGGCGCAAGAAGAAACGGTGCAAACATCTTTGGGTGAAGCCATTAAAGAAAATCGCCAGCGCTGCAATCTGACGCAGGAGCAGGTGGCAGAAAAGCTTTCGGTCAGTCGTCAGGCAGTTTCCAAATGGGAGAACGGTACCGCAGAACCCAGCACAGCAAATCTGCTGGCTTTGGCAGAGCTGTTCGGCGTATCCATTGATACACTGCTGCACGCTGCCCAGAATCCGTAAAACAAAAAAAGCCCGGCCGGGATACGGTCGGGCTTTTTGTTTTGATATGTTAAAAGATAAGGTCAGTGCTCCGAATCGTCTTTCTTGGAACCGCGTTTTCCGTTTTCATTATAGGTGAAGAATCGGTTGCGGAAAGCCGAAACACCGATCCGGCACAGCACCGTGAAAAAGATCAGGAGAGTGCCCAGAGGGCTTTCGGCCCAGATGCCGGGCAGCTGTGGAGCCAAAATAATCAAAATGAGAAGGAAAAGCAGCAGCTGGGGCCAGCTGCGATTCAGAAAATCCAGTACGCGGCGCCGTCCGGTGGGAACATTGGGCACGATGGGGTCTACGCGCTCACAGTAGATGCAGGCTGTCGGTACACGGGAGATAGAAGAATAATTGCGCTGTGCGGTGTAGCGCACACCGTCCAGTGTAAAGTGCGGATACATACTTTCTTTGGTGATGACAAGTTCCAGATGTTCCGCCTTGGCGTAGGCGCGCAGCGCAGCAGAAAATTCTGCCGGATTGGTAACGGCATCGTCCGGGTAAAAAACAAAACTGTTTTCGTGGGCAGCATTGTATACTGCTTTCCAGTCGGAGAGCCAGCGTGCCGAAAAACCACCCATTTGGTTTGCGCGCGAAAGGTGTGCATCCACATCCAACTGGTCCAGCGGAGAAGTTTCGGCTTCCAACTGGATGCACATTTGAATGGCAACGCCAATCTGTTTGGTTTGCTGTTCTAACCGCTCCTGTTGGCGGCTGACTGCCTGCGCCAGAGAAACCTCGCCCGAAAGCACTGTGCGAATTTCTTCCAGCGGCATATCCAGCATACGCAAAAGCCGAATGACTTTCAGGGTATGAATGTCGGCGTCGGTGTATTGGCGGTAACGATTATTCCAGCTGCGGGCAGGCTGAATCAGTTTTTGCTTTTCATAAAAGCGAATGTTCTCACTGGAGATACCGGTCAACTGTTCTGCCTGCTTGATGCTATACGATTCTTTCATGGCAATGCCTCCTTTTGCCACCAATATAGACCTTGGACAAGGTACAAGGTCAAGCTTTTTTGCTTGTAATTTGAAAAAAGCCGGTCAGAACAGAGGTTCTGATCGGCTTTTAGTAAAATTAAGCACGGCGTGCGCGGATGGCGTCCAAAATGGCATCGGCTGCGTCGTCCTTGCTCTGCAAGGGCAGTTCGGTCTGGCCATCCTGCGTCAACAGGGTGATTACGTTGGTATCGACGCCAAAACCTGCGCCGGCTACCTTCAAATTATTCGCGCAGATCATGTCCAGATTCTTCTTTTTCAGTTTGGCAGCGGAGTTTTCCACCAGATGTTCGGTCTCCATGGAAAAACCGCACACAAACTGGCCAGGCTTTTTCTGCGGGCCGAGTGTTCCCAGAATATCCGGAGTGCGCTCGGTGGCAATGGAGAAATCACCTGCCTGCTTTTTGATTTTCTGGTCGGATACCTGTGCCGGGCGATAATCTGCCACGGCGGCAGCCATAATCAAAACATCGGTGTCAGCGAAATGGTCGCACACAGCCTGGTACATATCCTGTGCAGAAATAATGGGCACATCTTTTACAAAAGGAACCGGGTTCAGTGCCGTCTGCCCATGAATCAAAGTAACGTCTGCACCGCGCAGCATGGCAGCACGTGCCAGTGCATAGCCCATCTTACCAGTGGAATGATTGGTCAGATACCGTACCGGGTCCAATGCTTCCTGTGTTGCACCGGCGGTTACAGTAATGTGCACGCCTGCCAGATCCTTTTCTTTGGCAATGGTGCGGTACACATAGTCCAGCAGGACTTCTTCCTTCGGCAGCTTGCCGCTGCCCACATCCCGGCAGGCCAGCATGCCGCTGTCTGGCGGAATGATGATGAAGCCGTACTTCTCCAGGGTTTTCAGGTTGTCCTGCGTAATGGGGTTTTCCAGCATGGCGGTATTCATAGCAGGAGCCACCAGTTTGGGGCATTTCGCTGCCAGAGCAACCGTTGTCAGCATATCATCGGCGATGCCATGAGCCAGCTTGGCAATCACGTTGGCGGTAGCCGGAGCAATCAGCATCACATCTGCCTTTTTGGCAAGGGAAATGTGCTTGACGTCGTACTGAAAATTCCGGTCAAAGGTGTCAATGCAACATTTGCGATGCGTCAGTGTTTCAAAGGTCAGCGGGGTGATGAACTGGGTGGCGTTCTCGGTCATGATTACATCCACGCCTGCACCTGTCTTGCCAAGCGCGCTGGCTACGTTTGCCATTTTATAAGCGGCAATGCCGCCGGTAATGCCCAAGAGCACGTTTTTTCCGCTCAAGTTCATAAAAATCCTGCCTTTCCGGTTACAAAATTGCCTGTAACCAACGAAATTAGTATACTTACTTTTCCTGGTGTTTTCAAGTATGCAGGCGAGTGCTATAATAAGGAACGAAAAACGTTACCCCCAGAAAAGGAGTACTATATGATCCTTGCCATCGATATCGGCAACACCACCGTCGCCCTGGCGGGCATCAAGGACGGACGTGTATGCTTTGTATCGCATATGGAAACCTTGCGCTGTGCCACGGAGGCAGATTACCGCCCCCGGCTGGAAAAAGCATTTTCCGGCGCAAAATATCACCCCGTCCGCTTCGAGGGCGCAGTGCTTTCCAGCGTTGTACCGGCAATCACGCAGGTTGTGGCCAACTGCGCATCGGAATATTGCGCTACCGCACCTTTGATTGTTGGCCCGGAAATGAAAACCGGATTGACCATAGCGGTACCGGAACCGGAAAAAGTCGGCAAAGACCGCATTGTGGATGCGGCTGCAGCTGCGGCTTACTATCCGCTGCCGGTTGTCACCGTAGATATGGGCACAGCGACAACCTTTAATGTGATCGACGAAAACAAAGCCTTTTTGGGCGGCTTGATCTGCCCGGGGCTGACTACAAGCCTGCGCGCATTGAGCGAGCGCTGTGCGCAGCTGCCGCAGGTGCGGCTGAATTCCCCCAAAGCTGCCATTGGAACCAATACCGCAGACTGCATGGTCAATGGTGCGGTACTTGGCGCAGCAGCAATGATTGACGGCATCACCGAACGAGTCGAAGCCCAGCTGGGCAAATCGGCAACGGTTGTCGTCACAGGCGGTCTGGCACGTTTTGTTGTGCCGCACTGCCGCAGAACAGTGGTATACGAGCCGGAGCTTTTGTTCAAAGGGCTGGCGGCTTTGTATGCGGCGAACCGTGCTACCGGTGCTGTGACCGGAGAACAGGCAAGCCATAAACGGAAGCGGCGGCATAAATCGCGCCGCCATGAACAACGCGGCAAATAACTGCCGCCGGGCCTGATTGATTGTAAGATCAGGCAGCGTTACGTCGTATCCGATTTGAAAGGCGGAACGGCAGTAGGAGGAAAAGAATATGAAACAGAACGCAAACAAAGTACATCGCATGACCCAACTGGCATTGCTGGTTGCAATCACACTGGTTATGGCGTACACACCGCTGGGCTATTTTCGCACCCCGATTTTGAGCGTGAGCTTTTTGACGGTTCCGGTCGCAATCGGTGCAATCTTGATGGGTCCCACCACAGGCGCCATCCTGGGCACGGTGTTTGGCCTGACCAGCTTTGCCGATGCCTTTACGGGCGGTGGTATGAAAGCAATGCTGCTGACCATCAATCCGGTGTACTGCTTTATTACCACCGTTTTTGCACGGCTGCTGTGCGGCCTTGTCTGCGGCTTGGTATTTTACGCTTTGAATAAAGCACTGCACGGCAGTAAGCTGAGCTATGTGCTGTCGGCGCTGGTGTGTCCGGCCGCCAATACGGTATTCTTTATGGGCTTCATCATGCTGTTTTACTTCAACAGCGATTATGTGCAGGGCCTTTGCACAAATTATGGCGTGACAAATCCCATCGCTTTGATTGTGGCAATGGTCGGTATTCAGGGCCTGATCGAACTGGTTATCTGCGGCGCAGTGGCTTCTGCTGTTTGCATCCCGCTGGCAAAGTATCTGCATAAAAAAGCGTAATCATCCATAAGATATAAGGAAAAATCCCCGATGTGAATTTTGCTCACATCGGGGATTTTTGCATTTTGAAAAGCACTTTTACAGGAACAGGACACTTTTTCCATGCATAGAATGGAAAAATCGGTGCGGGAGGGCTGTCTTTTGGAAAATGAAATCATGATCCTGCAACAGGATGCGCGTTTGCAGGCGGCAGCACATGTATTCAAACAAGCCGGGTGGCGTGTAACGGAAGATGTCCGTGCACCTGTCTGGGTATTGCCGCTGCCGCTTTCAGCGGACACGCCGGGGCTGGCGGCGCTTTTGCGTCAAGCTAAGCCGGGGACGCTTATCCTGGGTGGACGTATTGCACCGGAGGTGTATGCACTGCTGCGCACAAAAGGTGTGGAGCTGGTGGATTACTACAAGCGGCCAGAGCTTGTGGAGTTAAACGCAATTCCCACAGCAGAAGGCTGCATTGCTCTGTTGATGGCACACAGCAAGCGCACCCTGTGGCGGCAGAAAATTTTGATCGTCGGGTTTGGGCGCGTGGCGCGCGCATTGGCGGTACGGCTGGCGGCACTGGGCGCGCAGGTGACGGTTGCTGCGCGATCTCCGGCACAGCGCGCTTTTGCCAAAAACTTGGGGTGTGAAGCGGTGCCGCTGGAAAAACTGAACGAACCTACCGACTGCACCATTACCATCAATACCGTGCCGGCTATGGTTCTGGGTGAAAAGCAGCTGGCGCAGCTGCCGCAGGAAAGCCTAATTGTGGATTTGGCCAGCAAACCCGGCGGAACGGATTTTTCCGCAGCGCAGCGTTTGGGGCACACCGCCTTACACGCATTGGGTCTGCCGGGAAAATGTGCGCCGGAAACAGCTGGACGATTTATAGCAGATACCATTTTACAGATTTTACACGAGAGGAGCGAACAGCTTTGAAACAACAATCTTTTGAAAAGAAACAGCCAACGGTGGCCTTTGGTATATGTGGCAGCTTTTGTACGCTGGATAAAACCGTGCCTGCCATTCAAGCCTTGCAGCAGCAAGGGTGGAACGTACAGCCTGTCATGAGTTATGAAGCGGCCACTCAGGATACCCGGTTCGGAACGGCGGCCCATTGGCGCGAAACCATTGAAAACGTAACGGGAAATCCCATTTTGGATACCTTGACCGGTGTGGAGCCGCTGGGACCAAAGGGACTTGCCGACGTTATGGTGATCGCTCCCTGTACCGGAACGACTTTGGCACGGCTGGATCAGGGTTTGAGCGATACGCCGATTACACTGGCAGCAAAGAGCCTGCTGCGTATTCACAGGCCCATTGTGCTGGCGGTTTCGACCAACGATGGCTTGGGCGCATCTGCGCAGCATATCGGGGCGCTTTTGGTGCGGCGCGATTTTTATTTTGTGCCGTTTGGGCAGGATGACTGCATCAAAAAGCCCATGAGCCTGAAAGCCGATTTTACAAAAATTCCGGATGCCTTGTCGGAGGCGCTGCATGGCAGGCAGATCCAGCCGATTTTGGTGTAAGCGTCGATTTTTGGGCGAAAATAAACGCAGGATTCTTCTTTCACTGATACGATAATTGTGGTATACTAAGCGCGATATGGCCAAAGGCCAGACGAAAAAGTAAAATGCCGTATTTACCGCGGCAAAAACATAAAAGAAAAGATGCAGCGCAAAGGAAAGCCCCCTGCGGCGCAGGTGGCTTTTTTCGTTGCAAAGGAATATAAGTGAGGATCTTTTGGTGAAAAAAATCATTGCAAGTCTGATGTGTACAGTCCTGCTGATGCTGTGTGCCGCCCCGGTTTATGCAGAAGAACTGCCGGCCGGAATTACCAGTCCATCTTATTTTGTAATGGATGCAAAGACCGGTGCGCCTTTGTTTGGCTATAATGAGGATCAGCCCTATGATCCCGCATCGGTTACCAAGGTGATGACGGTTGGCCTGGCGTGCGAAAAAGCACAGGGCGATTGGAGCACACCACTGACGGTAAGCCACGATGATGTACACAGCTTATGGAATACCGATTCCAGCCACATTGCCTTGCAGGAAGGCGAAGTTGTGGTGCTGGAGGATATGCTGTACGCAGCAATGATTGCCAGCGCAAACGATGCCTGTAATGTGCTGGCGGAATATCTCAGCGACGATGGCACCATTGCCGGCGGCGTAGCGGTCATGAATGCAAAGGCGCAGGAGCTAGGCTTGGAAAATACCCACTTTGAGAACCCCCATGGAATCTCAGAGGAAGGACATTATGTTTCTGCCCGAGATCTGGCTGCGATTCTGCGCTGGGCACTGCAGCAGCCGGGATTTTATCAGATTTTTACCCGCGTCGATACCTATTATATGGATCCCACCAACCGCCAGGAACAGGAGCGTGCCTTCTGGATGCATGATTATATGCGCCTGAGCGGCAGCAGCCACTACATCCCGGAAATTGTTGGTTCCAAAATGGGCTACACGAACGAGGCACGATATACCTATGTGTGCCTGGCGGAAAAAGACGGTGTACAGGTGATCTGTTCCGTGATGAAAAGCAACATGAAGCAGGAAAAGTACCTGGACACGGCTGCAATTTTGAATTATGCGTTCCAGAACTACCGCACCGTGGAGATTCCGCCACAGGCAGGTGCGGCACAGGTTGGTGTGCGCGGCGGCGGTGATGTGTTCGGCACGGCGGATGCAGACCTTGCCGGAGTCAGCGTTTTGCTGCACAACCGCCTGACGGAACAGGCAGTTACACTGGCGGATACTGACAAGGAATATGTGATTGGCGGGCCGATGCCGCAGGCACATTACCAGATTTCCGGCGATGATATCCAGATGGACAGCACCGTGTCCGGAGAGATGACGCTGAACGGTTTGGAAGAAACTTTTGCCCACACACCGGAGCAGAAACTGAAACAGAAAGGTACAGCAGACCGGGTGCGGGCGACCACCAGTATGTTCTGGGTCATTGTTGCGGTGGCCGCTGTGGGCATCAGTGTGCTTTGGGGCATTGGACGGCTGCGTACAGGAAGAAAGCAGTTGCGTCATTTTACAAAATAGGGTATGATTATAAATAAACTTAGGGTGTGCTGCCAAAAGGAAAAGACAGCATGGAATGGAAAGGTAGGATTTCCTTGAGGAAGATAAAAGAATATGTGGGCTCTTTTTGGCGGTACCGATATTTGCTGCAAAATCTGGTCAGCCGCGATTTTAAGCTGAAATATCGCCGCAGTGTTCTGGGCGTATTGTGGAGCGTTTTGAATCCGCTGATGATGTGCGTTGTGTACTGGGTGGTTTTCGGCAGCTTCCTGGGCCAGATCCGCGGCGGCGGCATCGACAATTTTATGGCGTATCTGATGATCGGTCAGTTGTCTTTTGCCTTTTTTAATGATGCAACCACTGCCGGTATGAGCAGCGTACTGGGTGCGGCTCCTCTGCTGAAAAAGGTGTACATCCCCAAGTACATTTTCCCGCTGGAAAAATGCTGCTTTGCCATGGTAAACTGCTTCTTCAGCTTCCTGGCATTGCTGATGGTGATGATCCTTACCGGCACGCCGATGCACTGGAGCACCCTGCTGGTCTGGTATCCGATGCTCACATTGTTCCTGTTTACATTGGGTATGAGCATGTTCTTGTCGGCACTGGTCGTGTTTTTCCGTGATGTAATGCACATTTGGACGGTGTTTACGACTGCGCTGATGTATGTTTCCGCTGTGTTCTATGACCCCAATACCATGCTGACGAGCGGATCGCTGGCATACCATGTGGTCATGGCGAACCCCCTGTACTGGTACATCACCTCGATGCGTCAGGTTATTCTGTGGGGTAAGCCGATGACGGCCCAGATGTATCTCATCTGCGGCGGCTGGGCTGTTGTATCGCTGTCTATCGGCGTGCTGGTATTCAGAAAATTGCAGGACAAATTTGTTCTGCATATCTAAGGAGGCATAGAAATGGAACCAATCATTCGTGTACAGGACGTTTCCATGCGCTTCAATCTGTCCAGCGAAAAGCATGAAAGTCTGAAAGAATATTTTATGGCACTAATCAAGGGCCGACTGCATTATGATGAATTTTATGCGCTGAATCATGTGAATCTGGAAATCATGCCCGGCGATTTTTACGGCCTGGTAGGCCTGAACGGCAGCGGTAAATCCACGCTGCTGAAAACGATTGCAGGCGTATATAAGCCCAGTTCCGGCTCGGTGACGGTCAATGGTACCATTGCGCCGTTGATTGAGCTGGGCGCTGGTTTTGATATGGACCTGACCGCACGGGAAAATATTTATCTGAACGGTACCGTGCTGGGTCATTCGCCCAAGTATCTGGATTCCAAGTTTGATGAGATTGTAGAATTCAGCGAGCTGCGAGATTTTCTGGATGTGCCGCTGAAGAATTATTCTTCCGGCATGGTGGCGCGTCTGGCATTTGCCGTGGCTACCATTACCAAGCCGAACATCCTGATTGCAGACGAAGTACTGGCCGTAGGCGACTTTTTGTTCCAGCAGAAGTGTGAAAAACGCATGCAGGAACTGATGAGCGGCGGCACAACGGTGATTTTCGTTTCCCATTCCATTGAGCAGGTGGAACGCATATGCACCAAGGTGGCATGGCTGAGCCACGGCGAAATAAAAATGGACGGAGATGCCGCAACGGTTTGTGCTGCTTATAAGAAAGCGCAGCGCGGCGAAGAATAACACAAGAAATGGGCTGGGCGAAAAGCCCGGCCCATTTTTCCTGTGTGGGTTTGAATGAGAGAGGAACCGGTAAGATGGCAGAACAAAAAGAAAAGCAAATCCGCAATGCAGATGCTCCTGTGCAGGATAGTGTGGGAGGCATGGTGCGGCGACTGTTGAATCCGGCCCATATTTTTGATTTGGCACGGCGCACGGCGCGTACCTTGCGGGAAGAAGGCGCAGAACAGGTCTATCGCGATATCCGTTTCCGTATTGCACTGGCACACCATCAGGAAATATGGCAGCATCGGGCAGATTTGCCCACACGCCGGCAGCTGAAACTGCAGCGTGCAAACCCCATTGCGGACGGACCAATGGTCAGCATTGTGGTGCCGCTGTATAACACGCCGGAGCGTTATCTGAATGAGCTGCTGGACAGCGTAAAAGCGCAGACCTATTCCAACTGGCAGCTGTGTCTGGTGGATGCTTCCCAGCCAGGGCACGAATCCGTACGCCATATCTGCCGCAAGGCTGCTGCCAAGGACTGCCGCATTGTATACGAAAAGCTGGTGGAAAACCTGGGCATTGCCGGCAATACCAATGCCGGCTTCGCACTGGCAAAGGGACAGTGGCTCACGCTTTTGGACCATGACGACACCCTATATCCCAATGCGCTATATGAGATGATGCAGCTGGCACTGGAAAAAAATGCGGAAATGGTGTACAGCGACGAAATTGTCGTTTCGGACGACGGTAAGGACCTGGGCGGTTATCATTTCAAACCAGATTATGCACCGGATTATCTGAATGGCTGCAATTACATCACCCATCTGTGCATGTTCCGCCGCGATTTGTTTGTGCGCGCCGGCGGCCGTGAGGACCCCACTTATGACGGCGCACAGGATTATGATTTGATGCTGCGGCTGACGGAGCACTTGACCAGTCCGGATAAAATTGTGCATATGCCGAAGGCAATGTATAATTGGCGTGCAAGTGCAGGTTCCACAGCAGAAAATCTGATGGACACAAAGCCTTACGCAATCGAAGCCGGCCGCCGTGCAATTTCCGACCATTTGGAGCGCATCGGCCGCAAGGCTACGGTGGAGAGCCTGACGGACTTCCCCGGTGCATATCGTGTAAAATATGCGCTGACCGGCAACCCGAAAATCAGCGTGATTATCCCCAACAAGGACCACGCAGAGGATTTGCGCCGCTGCCTGGAAAGCCTGTATGCTCATGCCGGTTACGAAAACTTTGAAGTGATTGTGGCGGAAAACAATTCCACCGAGCAGGAAACCTTTGATTATTACGAGCAGGCCAAAGCCCAGTTCGCCAATTTGAAAGTGATAACCTACCAGGGTGCGTTTAACTTTTCGGCAATCAATAACACTGCTCGCAAGGCAGCAACCGGCGAGTATCTGCTTTTGCTGAACAATGATATTGAGCTGCTGACGGATGGCTTTTTGGCAGAAATGCTCAGCTATGCACAGCGTCCCGATGTGGGTGCAGTGGGTGCAAAGCTGTTCTACCCGGACGATACCATCCAGCACGGCGGCGTGATTTTGGGCATCAATGGCAGCGCAGGCCACAGTCATAAATCGCATCCCCGAACTGCCAGCGGCGATTTGTACCGTCTGGTAACGGCACAGAACTATCTGGCGGTTACCGGCGCCTGCCTGCTGGTCAAAGCTGCACTGTATGATGCGTGCGGCGGTCTGGATGAAGCAGATTTTGCCGTTGCTTACAATGATATCGATCTGTGCCTGAAACTGTACGAAAAGGGCTATTTGAACGTGTTTACTCCGGAGGCCCAGGCTTATCATTACGAGAGCAAGAGCCGCGGCTTGGATACCGGTACAGCAGCCAATGCTGCCAACCAGGCACGGTATGCCAAGGAACTGGCGGCTTTCCAGACCAAATGGGGCAAGTATCTGCCGGAGGGTGCAGACCCTTACTACAATATCCACTTCAACAATAAATTTGAAAACTACGGCCTGAAATAAGGTCGGTGGAGGGTTGTCATGAACCTGAAAGTAAAACGCCTCCGAGAGTTGGCGCGCTATACCGTTACGGTAACCAAAGAAGAAGGCGTCGGCCCCATGCTGAATCGGGCGAAAGGCTTTATCAAGCGCCGCTTTTTTAATAAGAAAGCACGCTACCTGCCCGAAAAGACCGTGCTGGAAAAGCAGCGCGAAGAAACCCAAAATGGCTGGAATTATGATACAATTAGTATTTTAACTCCGCTTTATAACACGCCGGAAGGCTTTCTGCGGGAATTTTTGGATTCCTTCGCCAATCAGACTGCGCCCGGCGGCCAGTTGTGTTTGGCAGATGCTTCGGACGAGGCACACGCTTATGTGGGTGAAATCGTTCAGGAGTACCAGAAAAAAGGTGTGAATATCGCTTATACCGAGATTGCAAACCAAGGTATTTCTGCCAATACAAACGAAGCGGCAAAGCTTGCACAGGGAACCTATCTGGCATTGGCGGACCACGATGACATTCTGGCCCCCCATGCGATTTACACCATGCAGAAAGCCATTCGCAAACTGCGTGATGCAGGCAAATCTCCGGATTTTCTGTACAGCGATGAAGCTCTATTCTCCAAGGATATCCAGCACCCCACAGTAGGCCATTTCAAGCCGGACTATGCACCGGACTATCTGCTGTGCTGCAACTATATTTGCCATCTGGCTGTGTTCCGCCGGGATTTGTTCGAGAGCCTGGGCGGCGAACGCCCGGAATGTGACGGCAGCCAGGACCATGATCTGTTCCTGCGGCTTCTGGAAAAGACGGGCACAGCATACCATGTGCCGCAGGTTCTGTATTACTGGCGTGTGCATGCGGCGTCCACCAGCGGCGGCGTAGAAGCAAAGCCTTATGTGGCGCTGGCAGCGAAAAAGGCTTTGACGGATCATCTGGCGCGCACTGGCGGCGAAGGCGAGGTTATGGACGGAATTTTCCCCAGCACCTACCGGGTTCGGTGGAAAATTCAAGGCAATCCCAAGGTGAGCATCCTGATCCCCAATAAGGACCATACCGATGATTTGGAGCAGTGCCTGTCCAGTTTGTATCAGCGCACGACGTACAAGAACTTTGAGGTCATCGTTATCGAGAATAACTCCACCGAGCAAACGACCTTTTCCTACTATGAAACGGCAAAAGAAAAATACGAAAATCTGCAGGTGGTCTACTACCCGGATGGATTTAATTTCTCTGCCATCAATAACTTTGGCCGCAAGGCAGCGACTGGCGAATATCTGCTTTTGCTGAACAATGACGTGGAAATTCCTGCCGGCAGCGAAGAATGGCTGACCGAGCTGGTGCGCCAGTGCGCACGCCCGAACGGTGCAGCGGTGTGCGGTGCGATGCTGTATTATCCGGATCAAACCATTCAGCATGCCGGCATTGTGACAGGTCTGGGCGGCTATGCAGGCCACAGCCATAAATATCGCCGAAAAGGCGGCAGCGGCTATATGTTCCGTCTGGCTACGGTGCAGGATTTTTCTGCGGTAACCGGCGCCTGCCTGTTGGTGCGCAGCGATGTGTACGACGAAATGGGCGGTCTGGACGAAAAATTCACCGTTGCGTTCAACGATGTGGATTTCTGCCTGCGGGTGCGGGATGCAGGATATCGTATCGTCTGGACTCCGTATGCAGAACTGATCCATCATGAAAGCATCAGCCGCGGTTTGGACGAAAAGGACGAAGGAAAGAAAAAGCGTTTCGCAGGAGAGCAGCAGCGCCTGTATCAGATCCATACGCGGGAGGGCATTTTGAACGATCCGTATTACAACCCCAGCCTGACGAAGGATCGGGAAGATTTTTCCGAAAGTGCGGATTTGCGGAATTTGAAACATCCCGAAATTTAAGCTTATTTCCGATAAAATTCAACAAAAGCAGGATGAAACTTGAAAAGTATGACCAATTCGTTTATAGTATGCAGTATTGGTCAAGAGAAAGCGGGTCTTGCCCGTGTGGAAAAATCGGAGGAGAATGCAGATATGAAAGAAATGGAACAACGTATCCAGCAGGACGGCAACGTCCGCGAAGGCAATGTATTGAAGGTAGATACCTTTTTGAATCATCAGCTGGATGTTGAGTTGCTGGATCATGTGGGTGCGGAATTTTATCGCCTGTACAAGGATGCAGGCGTCAATAAGGTTCTGACCATTGAGGCTTCCGGCATTGCCATTGCCTGCATGACGGCTAAGTACTTTCATGTACCGGTTGTATTTGCGAAAAAAGCAAAGAGCAAAAACCTGGACGGCGACCTGTATACATCTGTGGTGAAGTCCTTCACCTACGGCAAGGAATACAACGTTACCGTGGCACAGAAGTTCCTGAGCGAAAAGGATACTGTCCTGATTGTGGACGACTTTTTGGCAGACGGCAAAGCAATGGACGGCCTGCTGGATATCTGCAAGCAGGCAGGTGCAAAGGTTGCCGGTGCAGGCATCTGCATTGAAAAGGGCTTCCAGCCCGGCGGCAAACGTCTGCGTGATGCAGGTGTGCGCGTAGAAAGCCTGGCCATTGTGGAAGAAATGAATGCGGAAACGGGCGAGATTCGCTTCCGTCAGCAGTAAGTTTTTTCGGAAAGTCGCCCATTTTGGGCGGCTTTTCCCGTAAAAGGAGGAAAGGCGGCAGTATGCATATTTGGGGGCATTTCCGGACCATTACCCGGCACAAGCTGTTGGTGATGAAATATTGTTTTGCCTGCGGTTTGTATCGGCAGGGGCTTGCGCACGATTTGAGCAAATACTCGCCCACCGAGTTTATTCCCGGATGTCGATACTATTTAGGAATTCGCAGCCCCAACGATGGCGAGCGCCGTGCCAAAGGCTATTCGGCGGCCTGGCTGCACCACAAGGGACGCAATAAGCACCATGTGGAATACTGGGTGGATTATGTTCCCGGCAGTAAGTTCCCGATGGACGGCGTAAAAATGCCGTTGCGCTATGTGTGTGAATCCATATGCGACCGGATTGCTGCCAGCCAGATCTATCAGGGCGATGCCTATCACGATGGTGCGGCATGGGAGTATTATTGCCACAGCCGTGACCACTATCTGCTGCACCCCGACACGCGAGAACTGATGGAAACGCTGCTGCAAATGGTGCGGGATGAAGGTCAGGATGCGACCTTCCGATACATGAAAGAACTGTTGAAAAAAGGACAGGAATATTAACTGATTTGAAAGGTAGGAAACGAACGATGCAGCCTGAAAAAATCATTGATGCCCATGTGCATCTTTTTGGGCCGGACCCCTGGGCGGATGATCTGGCACACCAGATGGGACATATCAACACGGAAGAACATCTGCTGGAGCAGTTCGATCAGCTGAATATTGTACATGGCGTGGTGATGGGCAATGCAGACCCCACCCCGGACGCTTATCAGATGAGCGACCGCTTCCATTATTGTGTTGGCCTGGAAGGTCGGCAGCTGCTGCGCCTTGGCCCGGGCAAAGTGCCTGCCATGGTGGAAGAACACCTGCGCCGTCCGCAGTGCTGCGGCATCAAGCTGTATCCGGGTTATGATGCCCATTTTATCAGCGATCCGCTGTACCAGCCGTATTACGAGCTGGCAGAACAATATGGAAAGCCGGTGGCAATCCATACCGGCCAGACCCAGGGCGGCGAAGGCAAACTGAAATACTGCCACCCGATGACGCTGGATGATGTAGCTACGGAGCACCCCCATGTACAGTTCGTGATGTGCCATTTTGGCAATCCGTTCCTGGCGGATGCCGCAGCCGTTTTGGAAAAGAATGAAAATATGACGGCGGACATTTCCGGTTTCTTGGCAGGCATTGAGGATCTGGATGTTTATTTTGAGGAGAAACGCTGCTACCTGGATATGCTGAAAGGCTGGCTGGGTTACGGCGATTACTGGGATCGGATTCTGTTCGGCACCGACTGGCCGGGTGTGAATATGTCCAACTATATGGAGTTTATCGACCGACTGATTCCGGATAAGCATAAGCAGGCTGTGATGTTTGATAACGCCAACCGCGTGTATCAGCTGGGCCTTTGATGCAAAACAGAAAGAAAGCAATCGCTGCCGGCACCACTTACGGTGTGGGCGGCTTTTGCATGTGCGGAACGCCTGCCGGAGCGCAGGGGTGAAACCAGCAAAGCAAACAAACTGTTTGGTGGAGGAGATGGTATTGTGACGCAGTTTTTGGTTCAAACCTTTGTAAAAAATGCGGATGATGTGAAATCCAGTACGGTGCGCACAGCATACGGTCAGTTGGCTGGCATTGTGGGTATTGTATGCAACCTGCTGTTGTTTGCGGGTAAATTTACAGTAGGTACGCTGTTTGGTTCCATTGCCATCACGGCGGACGCTATGAACAACCTGTCTGATGCATCCAGCAATGTAATTAGTCTTTTGGGCTTTCGCCTGGGTGCCATGAAACCGGATAAGCAGCACCCTTACGGCCATGCGCGCTTTGAATATCTGGCCAGCCTGGCTGTCAGCGTGATGATTTTGTCCATTGGTCTGGATTTGCTGAAAGAGTCTGTGGGCAAGATTCTGCACCCAGCGGCTGTGGCGTTCAGCTGGCTTTCGGTGGCGGTTCTGGTGGCATCCATTCTGGTGAAGCTCTGGCTCAGCTTGTTCAACCAAAAGCTGGGCGAACGCATTGATTCGGATTCGCTGATGGCTACGGCTGCGGACAGCCGCAACGATGTGCTTTCCACGCTGGGCGTGCTGATTGGCACGTTTCTGGTGCGGTGGACCAATAGGCCCATGCTGGACGGCGTGATGGGCCTTATTGTGGCTGGCCTGATTTTGTGGGCAGGTTTCGGTCTTGTGAAAGAAACCCTCAGCCCGCTGCTGGGCGAAGAACCGGACCCGGAACTGGTCAAGCAGATTCAGCAGAAAGTGATGAGCTACCCCAACGTAATGGGCACGCATGATTTGATGGTACATGATTACGGTCCGGGACATCAGTTTGCGACCCTGCATGTGGAGTTCCCGGCAGAAATGAATGTGCTGGATGCGCACGATTTGGTGGACGATATTGAGCAGGATTTCCTGAAGCAGGATAGGCTCATGGTTACGATTCACTATGATCCTATCGTGACAGCGGATCCGCGCGTAAAAGAAATTCGTGCTGTTCTGACAGAGACGCTGAACAACATCGATCCGACTTTGTCGCTTCACGATTTGCGCATTGTGCCGGGCACCACCCATATCAATGTGCTGTTCGATTTGGTCACACCTGCCGGTTATAAAGGCGATAAAGCTGCCGTAGTGGCCGAACTGCGCAAGGCGGCGCGTGAGATGGATGAGCGTTACATTTGCGTCATCAAGCTGGAGCAGGCCTACGTTGGCTAATCGCTGAAACACAAAACAGAAAAGCCGCGGCTGATGGGAAATCCCATCGGCTGCGGCTTTTTGCCGGCGTTTTTTCGAGCGGAGTTGCTCCGCATAGACAGAAAAGTACAGGCGGTGACGTTTCGGATTGACCAGAAAAGAAAGCACGCAGAGAAATGCTTTTTTGCGAAAAAAGCGGGCTGTGGCAATCGGAAGAACAAGTGGTCCTCGTTGCAATTTTTGCAGGGTTGTTTTATACTGTATTC
>JAHHRK010000028.1 GCA_020025795.1 Faecalibacterium sp.
TACCTGTCCAAGGTCACCGGCGTGGCACTGGGCAGCGACGCATTCTTCCCCTTCGGCGACAACATTGAGCGTGCACGCCGTTCCGGCGTTACGGTCATTGTTCAGCCCGGCGGCTCGATCCGTGACCAGCAGGTTATTGACACCTGCAATAAGTATGGCATTGCCATGGCTTTCTGTGGAATTCGTCTGTTCCACCACTAATTCTTTAGAATATTGAGGACTTGATTCTATGCCCACTTCGCAACCCACGAAAAAACAGCTGCCTCGTCTGCCGCTGATCTGCTACGGAATCACAATTTGCCTTTTGGCTGTGACGCTGCTGCTGTATACGCGTTGCGGTGCAAGCGCTTTGCCGGCTGTATGGGTCTGGGGCGCTGCTGCTTTGGCTGTGTATGGACCAGGCAGCGCACTGCGTGTCCGGCTTTGTCCGGATGCACCGGAGAGCTTGAACCCTGTGTTGAATGTGGTCTTTGGCGGTGCAGCGTTTGCGCTGGTCACATTGCTGTCCAGTGCTACCGGGTTGCACTGGCTTTTGTGGGTATGGGTGGCTTTTGGCTGGGGCCTTTGGGCCATGCAGCACCGAAAAGGTGCGCATCAGCTGAAATGCCCGAATCAGGAAATCTGGATTTTAGCTGTTATTGCAGCGGTTTACATTTTGCTGAACGCCCTGTGGGCGACCCGGTATCTGCACCCGTCGGTTGCGTCGGTGGCGCGACCCAGCCAGGATTTCTTCTGGAACCTGGGCAACACCGAAAGTCTTTTGTCAGGCTTTCCCATGGCGGATTTGCGCGTGGACGGCGTAACGGTCAGCTATCATTTCCTGACTGAACTGTGGGGTGCAGGCTTGTGTATGCTTACCCGGATGCCTGCTTATGATGTGGTTGCCTTTTATGGCTATGCACCCATCGTAGTGGCAATGGTCGTGTGCCTGTACAGCCTGGGCAAGGCGCTGTGGAGCGAGAATGCTTCCATTCGTCCCTTGCTGCTGACGTCCATGCCGTTGTGGCTGGGCTGCGTCAGCCTGTGGAAGGTGATGGCAAACGGCACCGGTCGCTTTGGCAATGTAATGGCCCTGTATGTGGTTTCCAACATCAATGGACAGGCCACTGCCTTTTTGATGCTGGCCGCATTTTTCGCTGTGTTTGCTGTTTTGGAGCAAAGCAGCTGGAACGCGCCGTCCGGGCTTTGGGCGGCAGCGGTGGCAGGCTTTTACCTGCTGGTGTTTGCCAAGAGTCCCCAGGCCGCAATACTGGCGCTGGCTCTGGTCTGTGCTTTTGTAGTGCGAGCCATTGGCGGCGCGCGTACCAAACGGCGCGCTTCTACTGGGCTTGTTTGGTTTTTCTTCCTGGTGCCGCTGGGCTTCTGGCTGGTGTATGTACTGTGCTTTTCCGCCGGTGCAGATTCCAGTATGTCCTTCTCTTTGACAGGCACCTTGAATCTGTACTTTTTTGCCAGCATTTTGCAGGCACTGCGAATTCGCTTCGCCAGCCTGTGGATGGCTTTTCTGCCGGTTTTGTGGCTGGCACAGTCTTTGCTGGCAGCACCTGCAGCCTTCTGCGTGTGGGTTGTGTGTGCCGTGCAGGACTTGTTCCATCTGGGCAAGGTGAGTGCGCAGCGCCTGACCTGGCACGCCTGCATTGTGGGCGGTCTGACCGCATTTTTCTGGTTTGACCATTATTCTTCCAGCCAGTTGTATTTCTTCATTCTGGCACTGTTCTGCCTGGGTCTGGTTTTGCTGGACCGCTTGCCGGAGCTGTGGCACAAGCTTTCCGTCTGCCGTGGTAAAGTTACGACATGGCTGGCGCGTGTGGCAAAAGCCGGCTGTGCAGTGCTGCTGGCAGTGGGCTGCGCAACGAATCTGCTGCTTTGTGTGTGGCTGGTCCGCACCGCACCTGCCCAGCTGGCAGGTGGCACCCCGGACGAGCGCTATTATCCGCTGACCGCACAGGAAGAAGCAGCTTGCGCCTGGCTGGCAGAAAATATGGAAGAAGATGCGCTGTTTGCCACCAATCGAATGCACACCGGTACAGCACTGGAAGGCCTTTCCAACGTGTACACCGGACTTTCGGGGCGGCAGGCTTACTGCGAGAGCTTTAAGTACGCAGTGTCCAATATGGGCGATCATGCCGGCGATGTGATGACGCGCTATGAGCAGATGTGCCGCATCTTTGCGCCGGATACCACTGAAGAAGAATTGAAACAGCTTTGCCGGGAAACCGGCGTGACCTATCTCGTGTATCATGCGCTTTCCGAGGGCAGCGATACACAGCTGAACTGTTTTGAACAGGTTTATCAATCGGATGTCATCTCTATTTACAAAGTAGCGTAAAGGAGTGCTGAAAATCATGAAGATCCTTGTTGTAGGTGGCGGCGGCCGTGAGCACGCCATCATCAAAGCTCTGAAAAAAAGCCCCGACTGCACTGAAATCTGGTGCGCACCGGGCAACGGTGGTATCGCTTGCGATGCCATTTGCAAAGACATCAAAGCCACAGATGTGGACGCGATGGTAGCATTTGCAGCAGAAGAAAAATTTGATTATGTGGTTGTTGCACAGGACGACCCGCTGGCTCTGGGCATGGTGGACGAACTGGCAAAGGTCGGTATTCCTGCTTTTGGCCCAGACAAGGCCGCAGCCCGCATCGAAGCATCCAAGGTTTTCTCCAAGAACCTGATGCAGAAGTACGGCATCCCCACCGCTGGTTATGCCGTGTTCGATGATCCTGCCAGCGTAATGGATTATATCCGCAGCCAGGGCAAGTACCCGGTTGTCATTAAGGCCGACGGCCTGGCACTGGGCAAGGGCGTTCTGATCTGCGAAAACGAAGCTGAGGCCGAAGCCGGCGTGCGTGAAATCATGCTGGACAAGAAGTTCGGTGCATCTGGCAACAACGTGGTCGTGGAAGAATTCCTGACCGGCCCCGAAGTTTCCGTCCTGGCCTTTACCGATGGCAAGACCCTGAAGCCGATGGTTTCCAGCATGGACCACAAGCGCGCAGGTGATAACGATACCGGCCTGAACACCGGCGGTATGGGTACGGTTGCACCCAACCCCTACTACACCCCCGCAATGGCAGAGCGCTGCATGGAAGAAATCTTCCTGCCCACTATCCGTGCCATGCAGGAAGAAGGCTGCCCCTTCCACGGCTGCCTGTACTTTGGCCTGATGCTGACGCCGAATGGCCCCAAGGTGATCGAGTACAACTGCCGCTTCGGCGACCCGGAAACTCAGGTGGTTCTGCCGTTGCTGGAAAGCGATTTGCTCAAGATCATGCGTGCTACCACGGACGAGACCCTGGCAGATGTGGAGGTAAAGTTCTCCAATGGTGCCGCAGCTTGTGTAATTCTGGCTTCCGGCGGATACCCGGTTGCTTATGAAAAGAACAAGGAAATCGAAGGCCTGGAAAATGGTCAGCTGGCACAGCCCATGGACGGCGTGACCGTGTACCATTCCGGCACCGCACAGAAGGATGGCAAGCTGGTTACGGCTGGCGGCCGTGTGCTGGGCGTCAGCGCAACCGCAGCGGATCTGCCCGCAGCACTGAAGAAAGCATACGCTGCCTGCGAAACCATTCGCTTTGAAAAGATGCACAAGCGTACCGACATTGGCGCCCGCGCCCTGAAAGCGCTGGAAGCCCAAAACGTATAAACACGGAGGAGATGTGCGATTATGGTATATCGTATTTATGTGGAAAAGAAATCCGGCTTCGACGGCGAGGCCCAGGGTCTGAAGGAAGAGCTCATCAGCCTGCTGGGTATTGAGCACCTGACCAGCCTGCGCCTGCTGAACCGCTACGACGTGGAAGGCATTTCCCCGGAGCTGTTTACCCAGTGCAGCACCACCGTGTTCAGTGAGCCGCCGGTGGATCACATTTACAGCCAGCTGCCGGCACATGACGGCGTGGCATTTGCTGTGGAATATCTGCCCGGCCAGTTTGACCAGCGCGCAGATTCTGCTTCTGAGTGCATCCAGCTGATCAGCCAGGGCGACCGCCCGCTGGTGCGCTCCGCACGCGTTTACCTGCTGGAAGGCGCTTTGACCGACGAGGAGCTGGCAGCCATCAAGAAGTATGTCATCAACCCCGTGGAAGCACGCGAAGCAAACCTGGAAGAAAAAGAAACCCTGAAGATGGAATATGCAGTACCCACCGAGGTTGCTGTGCTGAACGGCTTCAACGAGCTGGACGCAGCAGGCCTGAGCGAGTTCCGCTGCAAGCAGGGTCTGGCTATGGACGATGGCGACATCGCATTCTGCCAGCAGTACTTCCGTACCGAGCAGCGTGACCCCACCATCACCGAAATCAAGATGATCGACACTTACTGGTCCGATCACTGCCGCCACACCACCTTCGGCACCATCCTGGACGATGTTCAGATCGACGATGAAGTTGTGCAGGCTGCTTTCGAGCGTTATATGGCTCTGCGTACCGAGCTGGGCCGCGAGAACAAGCCCCGCTGCATGATGGATATGGGTACCATTGGTGCCAAGGCACTGAAGAAGCGCGGCATCCTGAAGAACCTGGACGAGTCCGAGGAAATCAATGCCTGCACCGTCAAGATCAAGTGCGATGTGGACGGCGAAGATCAGGACTGGCTGTTCCTGTTTAAGAACGAGACCCACAACCACCCCACCGAAATCGAGCCGTTCGGCGGTGCAGCTACCTGCATCGGCGGCGCAATCCGTGACCCCCTGTCCGGCCGCAGCTATGTATATCAGGCAATGCGCGTGACCGGCGCAGGCGATCCGCTGGTTCCTGTTTCCGAAACTTTGGAAGGCAAGCTGCCCCAGCGCAAGCTGGTTACCACCGCAGCTGCTGGCTATTCCAGCTACGGCAACCAGATCGGTCTGGCTACCGGCCAGGTCAACGAGCTGTATCACCCCGGCTATGTGGCAAAGCGTATGGAGATCGGTGCTGTTGTGGGCGCTACTCCTGCTGACCATGTGCGCCGCGAGTGCCCGGCACCCGGCGACGTGATCGTTCTGCTGGGCGGCCGCACCGGCCGCGACGGCATCGGCGGTGCAACCGGTTCTTCCAAGGCACACAAGCTGGAGAGCCTGGAAACTTGCGGTGCAGAAGTGCAGAAGGGCAATGCCCCCATCGAGCGCAAGCTGCAGCGCCTGTTCCGCCGCAAGGACGCCTGCGAAATGATCAAGCGCTGCAACGACTTCGGTGCAGGCGGCGTTTCTGTTGCAATCGGTGAGCTGGCAGACGGTCTGCACATCGACCTGAACAAGGTTACCAAGAAGTATGACGGCCTGGACGGCACCGAACTGGCAATTTCCGAAAGCCAGGAGCGTATGGCTGTGGCACTGGCTCCCGAAGATGTGGATGCTTTCATCGCCATTGCACACGAAGAAAACCTGGAGGCTACCCCGGTGGCAAGCGTTACCGAGCAGGCTCGTCTGGTTATGGACTGGAACGGCAAGTCCATCGTCAATATCAGCCGTGAATTCCTGAACTCCAACGGTGCAGAAAAGCACCAGAACGTACATGTGCTGCGCGGCACCACCTGGCAGCCCCAGTGGGCAGGCGAGAGCTTCGGCGAAAAGATGAACAACATGGTCAGCGACCTGAACGTCTGCAGCCAGAAGGGCCTGTCTGAGCGCTTTGACTCCACCATCGGCGCAGCTACCGTGCTGATGCCCTTCGGCGGCGAGCGCCAGCTGACCCCCGAAATGTCCATGGTTGCAAAGCTGCCCGTTGATGGCGAAACCACCACTTGCAGCGGCATGGCATGGGGCTTCAATCCGTATCTGATGAGCGCAGACCAGTACCGCGGCGCACTGATCAGCGTTGTGGAAAGCGTCACCAAGCTGGTGGCATCTGGCTTCCGCTACGAGGACGCTTATCTGACCTTCCAGGAATACTTTGAGCGCCTGAACGATACCCCCGAGCGCTGGGGCAAGCCGCTGGCTGCTCTGCTGGGCGCACTGGACGCACAGATTGGCCTGGGCGTTGGTTCCATCGGCGGCAAGGACAGCATGTCCGGCAGCTTTGAAGGCCTGGACGTTCCTCCCACGCTGGTTAGCTTTGCTACCGCTGTGGGCAAGACCCAGTATGTGACCACCGCAGCATTCCAGCACAAGGGCAGCACCGTTTGCCTGTTCAGCCCAGACTATGTGGATGGCCTGGTGCCGGATCTGGAAAGCCAGAAGAAGGTCTACGAGACCATTGAAAAGCTGATTCGCGACGGTGCAGTTCGCTCTGCATCCAGCGTGGGCTACGGCGGCATTGCCGAAGCACTGTTCAAGATGGGCCTGGGTAACCAGATCGGTTTTGCAGCAGACGAAAGCGTCGAGATGGAAGAGCTGTTCCGCCCGATGTACGGCAGCTTCGTTGTGGAAATGGCTGAGGATGTCAGCATGGGCCGCGTTCTGGGCAAGACCACCGAAAGCTACACCTTCACCGCTTGCGGCGAAGAACTGAACAGCGCTGCACTGCAGGAGCTGTGGGAAAGCAAGCTGGAGCCTGTGTTCCCGTACCGCAAGCAGGGCGCTACCGTGCAGAAGCTGAACGGCGCACTGGATGCACCGGCTGCTCCGCACATTGGCATTGCCAAGCCCAAGGTCATCATCCCCGTATTCCCCGGCACTAACTGCGAATACGACACCGCTCGTGCTTACCGCCGTGCTGGTGCTGACGCAAAGATCCTGGTCGTCAACAACCTGACCCCCGCTGCTGTTGCAGAAAGCTGCGAAGCACTGGTCAAGGCAATCGACGAGAGTCAGATCGTGATGCTGCCCGGTGGCTTCTCCGGCGGCGACGAGCCGGACGGCAGTGCAAAGTTCATCGCCAGCTTCTTCCGCAATCCTGCGGTTACCGAAGCAGTCCGCCGCCTGCTGCAGCAGCGTGACGGCCTGATGATGGGTATCTGCAACGGCTTCCAGGCTTTGATCAAGCTGGGCCTGGTGCCTTACGGCGATATTCGTCCCATCACTGAGGACGACGCAACCCTGACCTTCAACACCATTGGCCGCCACCAGAGCATGCTGGTTCGCACCCGCATCGCATCCAACGGCAGCCCCTGGCTGTCCAAGTGCGAGCTGGGCGAGGAGCACACCATCGCGATCAGCCACGGCGAAGGCCGCTTCGTGGCAAACGATGAGCTGCTGGCTAAGCTGGTCCTGAACGGTCAGATTGCTACCCAGTATGTGGATCTGAACGGTGAGCCCACCATGGATCGCCGCTTCAACCCCAACGGCAGTGTGATGGCTATCGAAGGCATCACCAGCCCGGACGGCCGTGTCTTTGGTAAGATGGGTCACTCCGAGCGCAGCGCCGATATGCTGTACAAGAACGTTCCCGGCAACAAGTATCAGCCGCTGTTTGAGGCTGGCGTAGAGTACTTCAAGCTGTAAGCTGCGTACGGGACGCTGGAAGAATAAAAGAGAGCGCACCGCAAATTTTGCGGTGCGCTCTCTTTGTTTTGCAAGGACTTATAATTTCCACAGAAAAAGCGAAATTGGTGGAAAACTGGAAGGCTTTCTGGTAGAATAGAAAAGATTTCAAAGCGTGCGGTAAAGGCAGGTCCGATTGCCGCAAAGGGTGCTTTGCAGGGGAGAGAAAAGCGTATGGAAACGGTCCGTCTGGATAAATTTTTGACCCAGGCTTTGGCGATTACCCGCAGCCAGGCCAAAGAGCTTTTATCAAAAGGGCGGGTTACGGTAGATGGTGTGGTGTGCAAAAAAGGCGATACCAAAATATCACCTGCGCAAAACGTCATGGCAAACGGCAAAAGCGTATCGGCTGCCGCAGAATATGTCTACCTGATGCTGAATAAGCCCGAAGGCATCGTTTCCGCCAGCCGCGACCCGCGCGACCAAACAGTAGTGGATTTGGTGGCGGAAGATTTCCCAAGGCGAGAGCTGTTTCCGGCAGGGCGTCTGGACAAGACCAGCACGGGCTTTGTGCTGATTACCGACGATGGTACCTTTGCACACGAGATTCTGCACCCGAAACACCATGTCCCCAAAACCTATGTGGTGGGAATCGATACGCCGCTGACCGAAGAAATGATTCATGGCTTTGAAAGCGGCGTTACCCTGGCAGATGGACAGACAATGGCTCCGGCCAGCGTAAAAGCACTGTCGGACGATGGGCTTTTGGTGCGTGTTGAGCTGCGGCAGGGTGTTTATCATCAAATCAAGCGGATGTTCGGCGTCTATGGAGCAGGCGTGAATACCTTGCATCGGGACGGCATTGGCGGCATTATGCTGGATGAAAAACTGGCACCGGGCCAGTGGCGGCAGTTGACCGAATCGGAAGTGAAAACGATTCGCAGCGCGGCACAGAAAATTTCGCTTTGATTACAAAAAAACAACACATTTTCGCGGTAGAGTAAGGGATGGAAACGTTGAAAATTAGCGCTTTTACCCCTTAACATAAATTTTATACAAGAATTTCCGCGCTTTTTTGTTAAAATATGTTGCGAAATACAATTCCGTTGTGTAAAATATAGATTGTATAGGAATGGAATTGTTCAATATGACCTGACTGCGGCTGCGGTCGGGCAATAGAATAAAAAAAGGGGTATTACGGATATGGCCAATAGAGTGTTCCAGGGCGTCATCTATCAGATGAAAGATGTGATCGATCGTGTGGTCGGTGTTGTGGACGAGAGCGGCGCAGTGATTGCCTGCTCGGAACTGAACCAGATCGGCGAAGCTCGCGACGGCTTTGTTGCAGAGCGCCTGACTGCTGGCGACAAGTTCACCAAGGATGGATTCACCTACCAGCAGTTCTCCGGCACCAAACATAACGATTTTGCTGTTTTTGTAGAAGGCGTGGATGAAGAAGCAGAGCGTTTTGCCGCTGTGCTGTCCATCAGCTTGCAGAGCATCAAGCAGTATCACGACGAGAAGTTTGATAAGGCAAACTTCATCAAGAACGTGGTTCTGGATAATATTCTGCCTGGCGATATTTACGCCAAGGCACGCGAGCTGCACTTCGCAACGGACGTGACCCGTGTGGTACTGATCATTCGTGTCACTTCCGGCAATGATCTGTCGGCTTACGAAGTGGTCAACAGCCTGTTCCCGGATAAGCAGAAGGACTTCGTCTTTAACATCAGCGAAACCGATACTGTTCTGGTCAAGGAAATCCGCAAGGGCATCGACCACAAGGATCTGGAAAAGCTGGCTGCCAGCATCGTGGACAACCTGTCCGGCGAACATTATATCAAGGCAGTCGTGGGCATCGGCACCCCGATCTCCAATGTGAAGGATCTGGCTACCAGCTTTAAGGAAGCTCAGATCGCTATGGAAGTCGGCAAGGTGTTCGATACCGAGCAGCAGATCGTCAGCTACGACAATCTGGGTATTGCACGTCTGATTTATCAGCTGCCCACTACCCTGTGCGAAATGTTCCTGAAGGAAGTGTTCCGTCAGGGCAGCATCGAAAGCCTGGACCAGGAGACTCTGTTTACCATTCAGCGCTTCTTTGAGAACAATCTGAACGTATCCGAAACCAGCCGCGGCCTGTTCGTACACCGTAACACGCTGGTTTACCGTTTGGAAAAGATCAAGAAGCTCACGGGCCTGGACCTGCGCCAGTTCGATGACGCTATTGTCTTTAAGGTGGCATTGATGGTTAAGAAGTATCTGGCAAACAATCCTGCAAAGTACTAATTGCGGTGGTGCCAATCTTCTGATCTTGTGAAAGCCGCCGCCAAACGGGCGGCGGCTTTTTCCTTTTGTATACAGTAGGTTGACAAATTGGTCGTCCTTTCGTATGCTTTTCATGCAGAGACGTCCTTTTTTTGCGTCTTGCCCAAAACGAAAATTTAATTCTGAAGATAAGCCGATAAGGAGATCCCATGATCACATTTGACCATGTTTCAAAAGTCTACCCCGGCGACATCCAGGCACTGGACGATATGAACCTGCACATCGAGCAGGGCGAATTCGTTTTTGTGCTGGGTCGTTCCGGCGCGGGTAAATCTACCTTCCTGAAGATGATTCTGCGGGAAGAAATTCCCACCGATGGCGTTGTCCGGGTGGCGGGACACGATATTGCACAGCTGAAGAAGAAAGAAGTGCCTTACTTCCGCCGCCAGATGGGCGTAGTCTTTCAGGACTTCCGCCTGATCCCGAATATGACGGCCTATGACAACGTGGCGTTTGCCATGCGCGTGACCAACGTTCCGGAAAAAACCATCCGCAACCGTGTGCCGTATGTGCTGGGTCTGGTAGGTCTGGAGCATAAACTGAATGCTTACCCCAACGAGCTGTCCGGCGGTGAGCAGCAGCGTGTGGCACTGGCGCGTGCGCTGGTACATACGCCGCAGCTGATTATTGCAGACGAGCCGACCGGTAATATCGACCCGGAACTGAGCTACGAAATTATGGAGCTGCTTACAGCTATCAACAGCGTAGGCATCACCGTTGTAGTTGTTACCCACGAACACGAGCTGGTGCATCGCTTCAAAAAGCGTGTCATCACCATTGATAAGGGCCATGTGGTCAGTGATATACCTGCTGGTGCAGAATACACGGGAGGTGCCGAAGAATGAACCGTTCCTGTATGAAATATCTGTCCGCACAGGGCCTGCACAATCTGGCGCGCAACCGCCTGATGAGCCTGGCAGGCATTGCGGTTTTGTCGGCGTGCCTGATTATTACCGGTGTGGCATGGCTGTTCACCACCAACGTCAACAGTCTGGTGGAGTATATGGGCAACCAGAACGAAACCGTTGTTTACATCGATCCCGAAGCAGAGGAAGGGGTTGCCGAAGAAGTAGGCAATCAAATCCTGAAAATCGAAGGCGTAGCCAGTGCTTCGTTTGTATCGAAAGCGGATGCGCTGGATACCTACCGCGGCTATATGGAAGAATATGCCGATGTGTGGGACGAGTTTGAAGACGACAATCCGCTGAAAGCCAACTATCGTGTCGTTGTGCGCGATCTGGACCGTATGGATGAGATCAAAGGAGAACTGGAAAAAATCTCCGGCGTTGTTACGGTTTCTGCACCCATTGATTTGACGCATGCCTTTGTCAACGTACAGCAGGTGGTTGTCATTGCAGGCTATGTGCTGGTGGGCGTGCTGGCAGTCGTTTCTCTGGTCGTGATTAGCAATACCATCCGTCTGAGCGTGTATTCTCGCCGCCGCGAAATCAACATTATGAAGTATGTCGGCGCTACGGATGGCTTTATCCGCTGGCCCTTCTTTGTGGAAGGCGTGGGCGTAGGCCTGATCGCCAGCCTGATTGCCAGCGCTGTGGTGCTGGGCGGCTACTATGCGCTGACGATGGCATCCGAAAACCTGACCGGTTTCTGGAGCACTCTGCTGGGTGATTCCGTTGTGCCGTTTAGCGCGGTCTGGTACTGGCTGCTGGGCGGCTTTGTGCTGGGCGGCGCAGCAATTGGCGGCCTGGGCAGTGTGACCAGCGTACGCAAGCACCTGAACGTTTGAGTAAGACCGAGGATAAGGGAGAACGCAGAATGAAAAAGAAAGTACATTCCCGTTTTGTTCGCGGCCTGAGCATGATGATGGCCAGCTTGATGCTGTGCCTGATTCTGGTGAATACAGCACCGCCGGCTTTTGCCGCAAAGACCAGTGTGGAAGCTCTGCAGCAGCAGCTGGAGCAGTATGAAGAAAAGCTGAAGCAGGACAAAGCGGCGCTGCAGGCGATGAAGCAGAATACTGCTGATGCCAAAAAGCGCAAAGAAAATCTGGAAGGCCAGATTGGTACGCTGAAAAGCCAGATTGGTGTGCTGCTGGAATCCATTGCTACGGTCCAGAATGATCTGAGCAATACCCAAAAGGCAATTGAAGACAAAGAAGGCGAAATTGCGCTGAAAGAGGACGATATCCACAATCGCCGAGAAAACTTCAAACGCCGTATGGCCGCTATGCAGGAAATGCACGATGCAGGCGCTATGGCAATGCTGGCGAATGTGTCCAACCTGTATCAGCTTTTGACCTTCTCGGAGGTTTTGCAGGACATCGCCAACAAAGATACCGAGATTCTGGAGCAGTTCCGCACCGAAAAGGCAGAGCTGGAAGCCATCAAGGCCGATTTGGAAGCCAAAAAGGCTGAGATGGAACAGCTGAATGCGGAACTGACCAAGCAAAAGTCCGCTATGAATAAAAAGCGGGATGAGCTGGGCGTTGCCCTGAAAGATGCCGGTAAGGATCTGGAAGAAGCAGCCGCAGCACAGAAGGAAATACAGGATCAGGTAGACAGCGATGAGCTGAACTACGAGGCACTGCAAAAGCAGATTGAAGCACAGATCAATAGTGCAGAGGGTGCACACGGCGATTTGAGCTTTAACGGTACTTTTGGCTGCCCGCTGCGTTCCGGTTCTTTCCGTATCAGTTCGCTGTTTGGACCGCGCTCGCTGAACGGTAAGAAATACCACTACGGCGTGGACTATGCAGCCGCCGCAGGAACCCCGATTTATGCTGCGGCAGACGGCTACGTTACTTATGCTGGCTGGAACAGTGGCGGTTATGGCAACTACGTGTTGATTTACCACGGTAAGATGTCGGACGGTAATACCTATTCTACGTTGTATGCCCATATGCTGGAAACACCTTGTGTAACAGCTGGACAGTATGTTACCCGCGGTACCCAGATTGGTAAGGTGGGCAATACCGGGCGTTCTCAGGGCAACCACCTGCATCTGGAACTGTGGCAGGGCAGTAACATGAACAATAGCGTGGCCAATAAGGCAAAACGCATCAATCCGGCACAGTTCATCCCCATGAAATAATTCCAAAAGAGGAAATCAAGCATGAAAGTAAACAAGAAAGCAATGGTACGGGTCCTGTGCCTGGTGATTGCCGGTATTATGACATTTTCTGTCGTGGGCGGCCTGGTAATGCAGGTTGCTTACATGATGGCAGCGTAAACAACGGAAAGGAGAATACCAACGGATGAATAAGAAAGTATCACTCAGTCTTTTGGTTACGGTGGTCATTCTGGCTATGACGGTTACGTTTTCCATGACGATGGTAACCGCGATGCGTATTTTCGACAAGACGGTTTCCAGCGTAAAGGAAAAAGAGAGTATGTATCAGAAGCTGGCCGAAATCGACCGCTATGTGCGCGATAACGACTACTATCCCATTGATGAAAAAAACCTGTACGATATGCTGGCGTCCGGCTATATTCTGGGCAGCAGCGATCCCTATGCACACTACTATACAGCTGAGGCGTATAACGAGCTCTTGAAAATTCAGAATGGCAGCTTGATGGGTGTCGGCGTTAAGGTTGTGAAGGATGTTTCTACCGGTTATGCAAAGGTCATCCGTGTGGACGAAGGCACTCCTGCACAGGAACTGGGCATCACTAAGGGATGCTACATCACTGCGATTGACGGCAATGATACCAAGAGCATGTCGAACACAGAGACGATGCAGAAGAACCTGCGCGGCGAAAATGGTACGACCGTGGAACTGACCTGGCTGAACACTGTTGCGGAGGAGCATAAGGATACTGTGACGCGCCGCAGTTACGTGAAAAACACCGTTCAGTTTACACTGGTAAACGATACCTGCGGATATATCCGCATTTGGGACTTTGCAGAAAAGACCGCCAGCGATCTGGACTATGCACTGACTCAGCTGAAGGCCGCTGGCGCAAAGAGCATCATCTTTGACCTGCGCGATAATGCCAGCACCAACATGGACGCAGCCATCGGATGTATTGATTTGGTTTGCCCGGGTGGCCCCATTGCGACCGCTGTATATAAAAATGACGATACCCAGCTGCTGGCTTACAGCGAAAACGAAACCAGCCTGGATCTGCCGTTTGTCTGCCTGGTCAATGGTGCGACGGCAAACAGCGCTGAGCTGTTTGCAACCTCTGCACGCACGATGGCAGGCGCTAAGCTGGTAGGTACCACTACCGCAGGTAAGGGCACGATTCAGAGCGAGCCCAAGATGCTCAGTGACGGCAGTGCTGTGGCACTGACCACCGCTGTGATTCTGGCAAATGATGGTACCAGCTATGAAGGTCTGGGCCTGACGGTGGATGTAGAGCGTACACTGTCTGCGGACGAAAGCGTGTTGTACTACGACTACACTCCTGAAACCGACCCTCAGATTCAGAAGGCGGCAAAGGTTGCAATCGATATGGCAGGCGGTTCTACGGTTGCTCAGGAGAGCGCAAACACGAGCAATTCGGCAGATGCAGGCAGCGATGCAAACAGCGAAGAAAGCATGGCACAGCCGAGTGAGACTGCAAAGCCCGCAAAATAATCAAAGCAAACCATGTAAAAGCCCCCGGACAGCCTGGGGGCTTTTCTCTGATAAAAAGGAAAGTAGGAGTTTCTATGCCCAATCTGACCGACTTGGCGACCATTCGAGACCTGTGCCAGCGCTACGATTTTGCACTGAGCAAGGGCTTTGGACAGAATTTTATCATCAATCCGGGTGTCTGCCCGAAAATAGTAGAAGCTGCTGGTGTGGATGAAACCTGCGGCGTGCTGGAAATTGGTCCCGGCATCGGTGTGCTGACCAAGGAACTGGCTCTGCGTGCCAAAAAAGTGGTGTCCGTGGAAGTGGACGAACGCTTGCCGCCCATGCTGGCAGAAACGCTGGCTGAGTTTGACAATGTAAAAATCGTGCTGAACGACGTGCTGAAAACCGATCTGAAGCAGCTGATTGCGGATGAATTCCCCGGTATGCGCGTGTTGGTATGTGCAAACTTGCCGTACTACATTACCAGCCCCATTTTGATGAAGCTTTTAGAGGAGCGGCTCCCGGTCGAGAGTATTACCGTCCTGGTACAGAAAGAGGCAGCAGAACGTCTCGCAAGCGCTCCTGGCACACGCACGGCTGGCGCAGTAAGCTATGCGGTATCCTACTATGCACAGGCGCAGCTGATGTTCAATGTGCAGCCCGGCAGTTTTTATCCTGCCCCCAAGGTTACCAGCACGGTAATCCGTATGGATGTGCGTGATACCCCTGCTGTGCAGGTCGAGGATGAAGCAGGCTACTTCAAGCTGGTGCGTGCAGCGTTCTGTCAGCGCCGTAAAACTGCTGCCAACGCGATCGCAGCAGGTTTGCAGATCCCGAAGGAAACTGTGCTGGAAGCGCTGCGTGCCGGTGGCTTTGATGAGCGCATCCGACCGGAAAAGCTGACGCTGGAAGATTTTGCACGCCTGCAAAAACTGCTGGGGTGAATCACAAAATCACTTGCAAAAAAGTGAGGGATATGGTACACTATCCCTCGTAATGCTGATGTGGCGCAATGGCAGCGCAACTGATTTGTAATCAGTTGGTTGCAGGTTCAACTCCTGTCATCAGCTCCAAAAAAGCCAGTCTTTCCAGGTGAAAGGCTGGTTTTTTACTTTATAGCATGGAAAAGGGACAGCCGAAAGCTCGGCTGTCCCTTTTTTTGTATCAGTATGGAAAAAATTAGTATTCCCACTCACTCTCGGGAATGCTACCAGAGTGATCTACGAAATTTTCAGCTGCATTATACTCTACCGGCAAATAACAGGGGACAACATATTCGCGACCAATGGTGTCTGTCAGTACAGCAGCAGTACAATAAACGCCGTTCGGCTCCAGCCAGAGATTATCCGGCAGGTGATAGGAAAGAGTGTCCTGCGCTTGTAAATCGGAATAGTCTTTGTCCGGTTCGCACCAGGTCACTAGCTTTTGATTGCGGAACAGTCCCACACGGATGGATTGCAATTCAGGGTGGGTCGGTGCAGATTCATTCACGACAGGAACACTGCTGGACGAGAGAGAAACATCGATTTGGGTATCTGCAAACTGGAAACGTCCATCTTTTCTGGTTTTGGCAGAGCCCCACAGAGAATCTCTAATGCCCGCTTTGGGGAAAGTGTTTAAATATAGGGAGTGGAATTCTTCTAACTGCTGCGTTTCCTGCGTATCGCCCGATTGGAAGAACGCGCGGATGGAGATGTGATCTGTCAAAGGGCAGGTGATCTGCGCAGAATAGGTCTGGTTTGCACCCAGAACAGCATCTGCTGTTACAACGTCGCCCTCACCGTTATCGGCTGCAAAGGTTGCAGTCATACCGTCAATATATGTCTTAGGCGTTGCCGAAACGGCAAAGGTGACCGTATTGGCGGTCAAATCCATGGTTTCAACTTGAACATCATATTGAGAAATCAGCTGGTTTTGCTGTTCCAGTACGTAGGTTACCTGATTTGTAATGTTGTTGATTTCAGACGAAAGGGACTGGTTCATCTGAGCGATGCTGTTGAAGAGATTACTGGAATCGTTTTGCAGATGCTGAACGGACTGAAATAGATTCCAGAGCAATACCAGCAGAACAATCAGAAAAATGCAAAGCAGGGGACGAACCCATTTTTTATGCGTGGGTGCAGCAGGAATTTCCTTTGGTTTTGCTGCAAGATACGGATGTACAACCGCAAGCAACTGGGTGAGCTGTTCCTCGGTCAGTTCTGTATCAGATTCCTCCATGCCTAAAAGCCAGCGGGTAGAGACAGAGAAAAATTTGCTGAGCACGATGAACTCGCTCGCATTGGGAAGCGAGATGTCGTTTTCCCAGTTGTAAACGGTTTGCGGTGAGACGTCCAATCGTGCGCCCAGAATAGCCGGTGAAAGTTCCAGCTCTTTTCGTTTTTGTGCGATGCGTTGTCCAACGGTCATGAAGATGCCCCCTTTTTCAGAAACAGTAAGAAAAAATGGAACAAATGAGATGGATTGTTAGAACCAGTATAATTTGATTTTTGGGGAAAAGCAAATAAAAGTTGGGCTCAAAGGTGCTTTTTGTATTGCTGATTGTATAATCATGCGAGAATTTTATGAAGATGGGGAGGCTAGAT
>JAHHRK010000029.1 GCA_020025795.1 Faecalibacterium sp.
TCTACTCGCCTGAAAGATCACCCCGTATGCCTGTCTTCTGACGGTCCTCTGTCCATCGAGATGGAAAAGGTTCTGCGCAGCCAGCCGGGCGGCGAAAACGTCACCAGCGACAAGGTGTTGGAGCTGAATGCACAGCATCCCATTTTCGCCGTTATGCAGGCCGCACAGGCTTCCGGCGACGCAGAAAAGATCAAGCAGTATGCTACGATCCTGTACGCACAGGCTCAGCTGATTGAAGGTCTGCCTGTTGATGATCCGGCAGCCTACACCCAGGCTGTCTGCGCATTGATGCAGTAAAAGTATTTTTCACAAACACTTAACAAAAGAGCCATGTTCTGCTATCATAAGGACATGGCTCTTTTATGTTTATAATTGGTATCATGTGTGCAAGGAGACTTTCGGCATGGCATTTTATAAAGTATACAACGATAACAACGGCAAGAATGACAAAGGACCCGTCAACTGGATTTTCGTCCTTTTTATGCTGATGGTCGGCGCATGGCCAATCGCATTAATTTTGGCTATTGCGAATGTGGCATCTATATGGGAACAGCATTCCAATCGTAAAACAAACAAAAAAAATAATATGCAATGGAATGACAGCGCCTACCGCAGCACATACCATCAAAGCCAGACTGATTTTGCGGATCAGGATGCCACGGATGCTGCACCGGAAGCGGATCATACCAAAAACTTTAATCAGGAGCGGGCACGCAGCTTAAAGAACCGGAAAATTCTCTCCTCTGTTTTTTTGATTGCGGGCGCTGTGATTGCTGCTACCGGCCTGCCCAACTGGATTACCGTCCTGAAAGACATTGCTATTGGCATGTTTGATTCTTTCACTGTCCACTACTCTCTGTTCCCCGCCCTGTATTCTCTGATTGGCGGCGGTGTGCTTGGCTTTATGGGTTCCCGCATGAAACGCGCTTTGCGTTTGGAAAAGCTCATGGCAACAATTACCGGTGACGCAGATAATATCACGATCAAACAGTTGAGTTCTGCCAGCGGCTACACTAAAAAGGAAACGCTGGATCTTGTCAAGGATGCCATCAATCACGGCCTGTTCGGCCCCAGCGCATACATTGACATGCGCACCGACACCCTGGTCATTCGCGGCGAAGCACCGACACCTCCCCCGAAGAAACCGCGTAAGAAAAAGACTGACACAACGGAAAAGCAGAAAGAGACAGAAAAAGATAAGTACCGTCAGATTCTGCGTCAGCTGCGCGACGTCAACGATGCGATTCCCGGCGAAGAAATGAGCGCCAAAATCGATAAACTGGAAGACATCTCCGCCCGTATCTTTGCTCTTGCCGAAAAGGATCCTGAGAAAAAAGAGCAGATGGGCAAATTTATGGACTATTACCTGCCCACAGCGCTGAAACTGCTGGACACTTATGCTACACTGGACCAGCAAGGTATGCAGGGCCAGAACGTCACGGAAACAAAAGCCAGCATCGAAAACGCAATGGATATGCTGGCAAATGCGTTTGCCGGTCAGCTGGACAAGCTGTTCCAGAGTGATGTTCTGGATGTTTCCAGTGATATTGCCGCCTTGCAAAGTATGCTGACTATGGACGGCCTGACAGAAGACGGTTTATTGGGTGCTGCACCTCAGTCTTCTGACCCGAACTAACAAAAATAAAAAGGGCCACGGATACAAGCTTGTGTCCGTGGTCCTTTTTTATTGCCTTTTACCTATCGTGTATCACGAATGCAGCCGCAAAAAGCCAACCGCACCTTGCAGTGGTCCAGCAGTTGGGCTTTTGAACACCCAGTAATACAGAACCGCCAATGCTTCTCGCAGGTAGGTAGTCGGTATCTGTGTCAGCGGCAATCCTGCCGGCACAGCGTGGGCCTGCAAAAATCCTTCCCGTTGGGCATACTTGCCTGCCCGATAACAATGGAACCCATTGGTTACATAAGCAATCGGCTGAGCAGGATCTTTTCCTTGCTTCCGCAGGATTTCTGCTGCAAAGCGGAAGTTTTCTTCCGTGGAGGTACTTCTTGCTTCCATTAGGATCTGTTCTTCCGGCACGCCATGTGCCACCAGCCAGTGCTTCATCGCAAGCGCTTCTGAAATATTTTCCTGTGGGCCCTGGCCACCGCAAACAACAATCGTCGTGTCCGGCTTATCCTGATAATAACGCAACGCAGCACGCAGTCGGTGTACCAAAACCAGCGAAGGCTTTTCCCCATGCACGGCACAGCCTAATACAATCAGCGTATCTTCTGTTCCGTCGGATGTGTTTTTAATCTGTCCGGAAACAATCACCGCAATGGTCGAAATCATGATCAGACAGCCTGCAAGCACGATTCCCAGCAGGATACGGCCTGCCAGCGTATGCAGCACCCATGGGTCAATCCGCCGCCAGAACAGCGTATACAGCAGGCTGGCTGCCGTCAGCAGCCAAACCAGCAGATTTCCCAGATTAAAATTGCTGAACAGCAGATAGTACAGGCTCAAAAGTGCCAAAGCTATGGTCAGGATATTCAAAGCTAGCTGCTTCATTTCAGAACCTCAGACAGCATGCTTTCACCTGCCAACGTATCGGCAGGCACATCCAGATAGTCACAGATCGTCTTTGCAATATGGCCAAAGCACATCCGGGTACCCAGATTTCCACCAGCCTTTACATTGGGGCCGTAAATCAGCAGCGGCACATACTCACGGGTATGGTCGGTCGTTTTCGTAAAGGAAGGATCACAGCCGTGGTCAGCCGTAATCATCAGGATATCATCTTCGCGCATACCGGGAACAAACTCGCCCAGGAAACGGTCGAACTCCGTAGCAGCCGCAGCGTAGCCAGCTACATCGCGGCGATGGCCATACAGCATATCAAAGTCCACCAGGTTAACGAAAGCCAGACCTTCAAAATCGCGCGTCTGCAATGCCTTAGTAAAGGCAATACCGTTGGTGTTGCCTGTGGTCTTGATGCTCTCCGTAACACCCTTGCCATCGAAAATATCCGAAATCTTGCCTACGGCAATCACATCCTTGCCAGCAGTCTTCAGCACATCCAGCATCGTATCCTGCGGAGGCGGCAGGCTGATGTCATGACGATTGGTGGTGCGATAGAAATCTTCGGCACAGGTACCGCGGAACGGACGCGCAATCACGCGGCCAACGCCCCATTCACCCTGCAGCATCTCGCGTGCAATCTCGCAGTACTCGTACAACTTGGCAACCGGAACCATTTCTTCGTGGGCAGCTACCTGGAATACGCTGTCAGCACTGGTGTACACGATCAGTGCATTTTCACGCAGAGACTGCTCACCGTAATCCTTCAAAAGCTGCGTACCGGAATAAGGCTTGTTGCACAGCACCTTGTGACCGGTGGCCTGCTCAAATTTATGAATCAGTTCATCCGGGAAACCATTCGGGAAAGTAGGCAGCGGTTTGTTGCTCACAACACCGGCAATTTCCCAGTGTCCGATGGTGGTATCCTTGCCCTGGCTTTGCTCCTGCAGGCGTGCAAAGGAACCGGTCAGTTCCACAGGATTTGCCGGCACCTGTACGCCGTCAATGTTCAGCAGGCCCAGCTTCTGCATATTGGGGGTATGAAAATTGGGGTGTGCTGCGATTGCTGCCAACGTATTGGCACCTACATCGCCAAAAGCAGCCGCATCCGGTTCTTCACCGATACCAAAGCTGTCCAGCACAATCAAAAATACGCGTTTTGCCATATCGATCTGCTCCTTTATTAAAAATTTATTTGCTTTTAGCCTAGCGTTTTGCTATGCTCCTATTTTACTATACTCAAGACTTTTTTTCCACCGTACCAGGCCATTGTCTATTTATAAACAATAGCCCAATCCTATTGCAGTCCAATGAATCTTTAGTTATAATGTATGTGTAGGAAATTTGATTTTCGTCAATACGACTATAATACAAGAGCGTAAGCAACGCGAAAACACAAAAGAAAAGGAGATTACAATTTATGGGTATCCGAAAGACAAAAATCATCTGCACCCTGGGCCCTTCAACTGATCAGGAGGGCGTTCTGCGCAAAATGATGCTGGCTGGCATGAATGTGGCTCGTTTCAACTTCTCTCACGGTTCTCATGAAGAACACATGGGCCGTCTGAAGATGCTGCGCAGCCTGCGCGAAGAACTGGGTCTGCCTGTTGCAGCTCTGCTGGATACCAAGGGTCCTGAAATTCGCCTGAAGGACTTTAAGAATGGCGTCGAAATGCTGGAAGCCGGCCAGACCTTTACCCTGACCACTCGTGATGTGGAAGGTACCAAAGAAATCTGCTCCATCACTTACGGCGACCTGCCCAACGATGTTTCTGCTGGTGGCACTATTATGCTGGACGACGGCCTGATTCAGCTGTCCATTCAGGAAGTCACCTCTACCGATATCGTCTGCACCGTTGTAAACGGCGGCAAGATCAAGAACAAGAAGGGCGTCAACGTACCTGGTGTTCACCTGTCCATGCCGTATATGAGCCAGCGCGATAAGGAAGACATTCTGTTCGCTATCGAGAACGACTACGACTTCATCGCTGCCAGCTTTGTTCGTACCGCACAGGACATCTATGATATTCGTCAGGTCCTGAACGAGCACAACTCCCGCATTCGCATTGTGGCAAAGATCGAAAACCAGGAAGGTGTGGACAACATCGACGCCATCCTGGCTGCTGCTGACGCTGTCATGGTTGCTCGTGGCGACCTGGGCGTTGAGATCGACTTTACTGAAATTCCCAGCATCCAGAAGAACATCATTCACCGTTCCTTCACCTTCGGCAAGCCGGTTATCACCGCTACCCAGATGCTGGACAGCATGATGGAAAATCCCCGTCCCACCCGTGCTGAAATCACCGACGTTGCTAACGCAATTTTCGACGGCACCTCTGCTATCATGCTGAGCGGCGAAACCGCAGCCGGCAAGTACCCGGATGAAGCTGTCCGCACCATGGCTGCCATTGCCGAGCGCACCGAGGCTGACCGCAACTATCTGGCCAGCGTCCGCAACGGTCTGTCCGGCAACAAGCTGTCCATCAGCGACGCTACTGCACATGCTGCCTGCACCACCGCAATGGACATCAGCGCTAACGCAATCGTCACTGTTACCCAGAGCGGCACCACTGCCCGCCTGCTGAGCAAGTACCGTCCTGAGCCGCCCATTATCGCTTGCGTGATGGATGAGCAGGTTCAGCGTCAGCTGTCTCTGTCCTGGGGCATCACTCCCCTGCTGATGGACGAGGCTCACTCTACCGACGCTCTGATCGAAATGTCTACTGCTGCTGCCGAGAAGGCTGGCTTCCTGCAGAGCGGCGATCTGGCTGTTGTTACGGCTGGTGTTCCCGTTGGCATCTCCGGTACCACCAACATGATTAAGGTCCACATGGTTGGCGAATGCCTGTGCATGGGCAACGGCGTGGGCAACCACAGCGTTGCACGCGGCACCGCCTGCGTCTGCCGTAGCCTGGACGAAATCAAGGCTAAGTTCAGCCCCGACTGTGTGCTGGTAGTTCCTGGCACGACCAATGCAATGCTGCCCTGGATTCGCCAGGCTGCTGCTGTTGTTACGGAAGAAGGCGGCATGAACAGCCACGCTGCTATCGTCGGTCTGACTCTGGACAAGCCTGTGATTGTCGGTGCATTCTCCGCTACCGAAAACATCAAGGACGGCCAGATGATCGCTGTTGACAGCGCACACGGCACTGTCCAGAGCCTGCAGGTCTAATGATAAGAAAAGGAGTGTTTCCCATGGAACGTATTGCCAGTTTTTGTGTTGACCACACTGTTCTGGAGCGTGGTATGTATCTGAGCCGTCGTGACGGCGATGTGGACACCTGGGACATCCGTATGAAAAAGCCCAATCAGGGCGATTATCTGACCACCGGCGCAGCCCACACGCTGGAGCATCTGTTCGCTACCCTTGCACGCAACAGTGCCCTGAGCGAAAATGTGATTTATGTAGGTCCTATGGGCTGCCGCACTGGTTTTTACCTTTTGACGCGTGGTCTGGATGATGCACAGGCATTGGCTCTGACCGTGGACTGCTTCCGCAAGATGGCTGCTTATACCGGTGATATTCCCGGTGCCAGCGAAGTGGAATGTGGCAACTACCGAGATATGGACCTGGACGGCGCACGCAAAGAGGCGGCTTCCATGTTGTCTGTTCTGGAAGGCTGGAGTCCTGAAAAAATGCGGTATTGATTTTACTGCACGATTTTAATATAAGTATCGCTGTGCCCATCGGATGCTTGGTTTCATCAGATGGGCACAGCGTTTTTTATTTTCCATACTGAATTCAGAGGTAATTGCCGTAAAAATGTCCAATCTCAAACCTTTTATGAACTTTTGTCGGCCCTATTGTTTCCCATCTGCACATTTAGTATAATTGTCCCAAGAAAGCCAATTCTAGTATTGGATTGCGTTAAATGGGAGGATTGTTATGAAAAAACACATTTTAAGTGCATTTCTTATTACCTCTTTGTTATTGACCGCCTGCGGCACTGATTCATCGGTGCCTTCTGTCCCAAACCCTGACACACCACCGGACAGCGCCGTATCGAGTTCTCCTTCTGACTCTGCTTCTTTGGGAAATTCCCAAACGCTGGAAGCCTTTGATTCCATCGAAATCGACGTACTGGCAGCAGACATCCGTGTCACTACTGGCGATGAATGGGCTGTTTCCTATCATTTCTCGGATAAGGAGCCCATCAAACGTCTGGAGGTCCGTGCAGGAAAGCTGTACGTAGAAACCTCCTTTGACCCTACCGAATACTTTGACCGGAACAAAGACTGGTTCGTCACGGTCACTATTCCGGAAGGCACCGAACTGAAAGACGTTGAACTGGAAACCATCTCCGGCAATGTGGAGGCAGACGGTTTCACCTGCCGGTCTGTTAAGCTAGAATCTGCATCCGGTACAGTAAATGCAGAAAATATCACAGCACGGGATATGGAACTGAAATCTATTTCTTCGAAAGTCAATGCCAATGCTATTTCTGCCTCCGAACTGGAGGCATCCACCATTTCCGATGATTTGACCCTTTCGGGTGACTTTGGCGAGCTGGATGTAAACTCCGCCTCCGGCAAAATTGACATCACTGGTTCTATCTCTGTCGAAGGTGAAATTGAAACCATTTCCAGCGATATTACTCTTACCGTCAACCAGCCCCTCTCTCTGCAGGCCGGAAGCGCAGAGTCCATCACTATAAACGGCGAAAAAGTTGGCAATTCTATCCGTACGAACAATGGTGTACCGGTAAAAGTCGGTTCTATTTCCGGCAAAATTGATATTCAGATAAACGCTTAAACCGATGTTGCACTCTGACATGCTGACGCCTGGAATGGTACGTTGCATCAGGCTGTCTTGAACTACAAAGCGACACCTGCTACTATACAGCAAGACAATTAAAAAGCCGACGGACTCCAATCCGTCGGCTTTTTATATGTTATGCTCTGCCGGCAATCATAGTATTCAGGGCACTTTGTGCCTGCATAACATCCGTCAAGTTTTGCAGCGAGCATATGCATCTATACTGGTTACCGCCTTGACTCGTATAATAAGATTCTTCAAATAAAATAGTACCAGTACCGTTTTTATTCATGTGAATCTGCATCGGAGGCAACCTATCGGCAGTAAAAATCTCGATGTTCTCTCCCTCACGAATGAGCAAGCGGCGGTCAGTCACTGCGTAAAAAATCTTTCCTTTCAGCTTGGCATTCCTGATTGGTGCGCCAAAGACCACCGATAGCCCAATCAACACGAAGGGTATACCAAATAAAATCATAATGATTTGTCTGCTCATCACAGCTGCAATTTCCCAAAACAGAGAAAGCCCCATCCAGACAACAGAAAACAGTACCGGAACCCGCCCGTAGGCGTTCAGCTTTCCAGGGCCGGGTGCACCATGCCACAGCAAGCGCTCATCCGGCTCTAAATACGGTCTGAAAAAGTTGTAATTCTCATTGTACTCCGTCAAGAAAACACCTTCTTCAATCAAATTATCTTAAGTATAGAATCTTTTTCATAGAAGTCAATCCGGTCATAACTTTTTAGGAAAATCATCTTACTAATAAAAAACGGAGCAGTCCCATCGTAGTGGCTGCTCCGTTTTTGCATGATTGATTGCTTATGGGCCGTATAGTCATGTGTCTTTTGATTGGACGTTAGCTTCTGTTTTGGGTATGTACGGTCACCTCACCGGATTTGCTAACCGCAACAATTACATTGCCCTGCAAATCGGTACGATAAACGTCCGCTTTCACCAGTGCAAACATCTCCAATGCCTCATCGTGTGGATGATCGTACAGATTGTCCTCTCCACAGCTCACTACTACTATTTTCGGCTGTACTGCCTGCAGCAGTCTTCGTGTATTGCTTGTGCTAGAGCCGTGATGTGCTGCTTTGAACAAAGTTGACTGCAGCGGCCAGTCGCTGTCCACTAGCTTTTCCTCCGCTTCCGCTTCGCCATCTCCTGTATCCAGAAAAGAAAATTCACCTATTTCAAACTGGGTACACAGCGAAAGATTGTTGTAATCCACCGCTGCATTCGCTGTTCGCTTCGGCTGTGCAACGCCATCACTAATCAGTGTAATCACGCCATCTCCCAACTGGAACGTTGTTCCTTCCTGCGGCACGGTCACTTGGACTCCCTTTTCGTCTGCTTCGTCCAATATTTTTTGATAGGTATATCCCGTTGGCCTTTTCAATTTTGAGAAATTGGGAATCCAAAGCTCGTCCACTTGAAGCGCTTCCATCACGCCATCCATTCCGCCAATGTGGTCGCCGTCCGGATGGGTCATAATCAGCAATTCCAGATGATCGATGTTCTTTTGTTCCAGGTACGCCAAAAGTCTTTCTTCGCTATCATTCGTTCCTGCATCGATCATAGCAAAATGTCCACTCTGCTCCAACAGAACCGCGTCCCCCTGCCCTACATCGATAAAATGGATTTGGGTTTCGCCTACTTCCGGCGGAATGATTGGTGCTGCCGCTGCAATACCTGCCCGTGCATACAAGCTGTCCCAGGTTGGAACAAAGCCTTTGCCGCCAAATGCAGAAACGATAAAACAAATTGTCAGACCAAACGCTATCAGCCAGCGCTTTATGCGTTGCGCCCTTTTTGCAGCAGTGCTTTTACCATGCATTTGTGCTTTCATGAATGCTTAGCGTTTCTTCTTATTGGGGCGACTCTGTGCAGGTTTTGCAGGCTTTGTGCCCTTCCGGCCACCGCGCGGTGCAAAACGATCGTTTTCCTGAGTTGGCTTTCTGTTGCTGTGCGGCTTTGTACGCGGAGCAACCGTGTAGCGTCCATCCGGATGGATGGTGATTTCCGGGCTTTGCTCCTGCTGCTTTTTGCGCTGAATGGCACGGCGTGCCTCAGAAGGCACCAGCTTTGGGATCAGATCCTCACGGTGAGTCATCTTCAATGCCTGAACTACCTTCTGGGCGTTGCGCGGCTCATAGTACTGCAGCAATGCGCGCTGCAAAGCCTTACCTTCCGGCGACTTTTCTACAAATACCGGCTTGAGCGTATAGGGGTCCAAACCAGTATAGTACATACAAGTGCTGACCGTACCGGGCGTAGGATAGAAGTCCTGCACCTGTTCCGGGCGCATATTGTTGTTGTAAAGATACTCTGCCAGATAGACGGCATCTTTCAGCGTACTGCCCGGATGGCTGGACATCAGGTAAGGCACCAGATACTGCTTTTTGCCGGCCTTTTTGCTCAATGCATAGAAACGATCCTTAAACTTGTTGAACACCTCAATGGGCGGCTTACCCATGTAGGCCAGCGTATTGGGGGCGCAATGCTCCGGCGCAACCTTCAGCTGACCGGAAACATGATGCTCCACCAGTTCCTTAAAGAACGTTTCATCCGGATCGGCAATCAGATAGTCAAAACGGATACCGCTTCGGATAAAGACCTTTTTCACACCGGGCAGCTCCCGCAGGCGGCGCAGAATCTTCAGATAATCACTGTGGTCCACAATCAGATTCTTACAAGGGCGCGGTGCCAGGCAGTGTTTGCCGCCGGTACACATACCCTCTTTCATCTGCTGTGCACAGGAAGGGAAACGGAAGTTCGCCGTAGGGCCACCCACATCATGGATATAGCCCTTGAAGTCCGGCTCATGGGTCATGCGGCGTGCTTCTTCCACGATGCTGTCTGCGCTGCGTGCCGTGACACGGCGGCCCTGATGCATCGTAATTGCACAGAAGTTGCAGCCGCCATAGCAGCCGCGGTTCTGAATAATGGAGAACTGTACTTCCTCAATGGCAGGCACACCGCCCATGGGGATATACATCGGGTGGTAATGCCGGGTAAACGGCAGTGCGAACACCTTATCCAACTCTTTCCGGTTCAAAGGGCGGGCAGGAACGTTCTGAACCAGATATAACTCGCTCTGCTTTTGCACAATGGGCTGACCTGTAACAACGTCCTGATTATCCATCTGAATCCGGCAGGCCTTCGCATATGCCACCTTATCGGTGCTGACCCTGTGGAAGCCTGCACACTCCACATAGCGTTCCGGCAGACGGTCAAAGGTCGTCATGTAGCAGGTACCCGGTACATCGGTAATGGTTTCCACCGGTTCACCTGCGGCCAGCCGCGCAGCGATCTGGTGCGTCTGGTGTTCGCTCATGCCAAAGCTCACCAAATCGGCACCGCAGCTCTCCATAATGCTGGGCAGCACCGTATCATCCCAGTAGTCATAGTGGGCAAAGCGGCGCAGAGAAGCCTCCAGACCGCCTAAAACGACAGGCACATCCGGATAAGCTTCTTTTGCCAGCTTGGTATATACAATTGCGCTGCGGTCCGGGCGCTTGCCAGCCACGCCGCCGGGCGAATACTCGTCAATTGCACGGCGTTTCTTGGCAACAGAATAGTGACTGACCATACTGTCCACGTTGCCGCCGCCGATCATGAAGCCATACTTGGGTTTGCCGAATCGCTTAAAATCCTCGCAGTTATCAAAGCGCGGCTGCGCCAAAACGCCTACTCGGTAGCCATCGGCTTCCAGCAGACGGCTGATAATTGCTGTACCAAAACTGGGGTGGTCCACATATGCGTCGCCGCCAACCACTACAAAGTCCAGCTCATCCCAGCCGCGTGCCTGCATATCCTCACGATTCACAGGCAGGAATTCAGTATACAGTTCGGTTGTTTCTTCGCTCATACGTCCTCTTTCCGTTATCAAATCTCATCTGGGACAGGCTCGTCCCGGTTTAACTTCATTTCCAGCCACTGCTGACGCGAAATCAGCACGGCACGGGGCTTTGCGCCCTCCGAAGGACCAATCAGGCCCTTCTGTTCCATTTCATCCATAATGCGTGCAGCACGAGCATATCCCAGCTTGCAGCGGCGCTGCAAAAGGCTGGTAGATGCCTGGCCTGCGTCCATCACACATTCTACGCATTGATCGAACATGGGGTCCGTATCGTCGCCGCCGGATGCACCGCCGCTGGATTTTCCGTTTTCGACCGCAGCCTTTTCCATAGCCGCAATCATCGTTTCATCGTACTCAGCGCCATGCTCTGCCTTAATAAAGTTCAGCGTGCGTGTGATTTCCGCGTCAGTCACATACGTGCCCTGCACACGGATGGGCTTGGATGCACCCACAGGCAAGAACAGCATATCGCCCATGCCCAACAGCTTTTCTGCACCTGCGCTGTCCAAAATGGTACGACTGTCCACCTGACTGGACACTGCAAATGCAATACGACTGGGAATGTTTGCCTTAATCAGACCGGTAATAACATCTACGCTGGGTCGCTGCGTTGCAACAATCAGATGCATACCGGCAGCACGCGCCTTCTGTGCAATACGGCAGATATAATCTTCCACTTCCTTGCCGGCAACCATCATCAAGTCAGCCAGCTCATCAATAATAATTGCAATGTAAGGCAGCTTTTCCATCGCAGGCGTTTCCGCCGCCAGTTTGTTGTAGGTCTTGATGTCACGCACATTGTTATCCGCAAACAAACGGTAACGGCGTTCCATTTCGCCTACTGCACTGCACAGTGCGCCGGCTGCCTTGCGCGGCTCGGTGACAACAGGCATCAGCAAATGCGGAATACCGTTATACTCTGCCAGCTCAACCACCTTGGGGTCAATCAGGATCAGCTTTAAATCCTCCGGGCTGGAACGATAAATGAAGCTGATGATGATGCTGTTCACACATACGGATTTACCACTGCCCGTACTACCTGCAATCAGCAAGTGCGGCATTTTGCACAAATCGGCAACCTGAGCCACACCAGCAATGTCCTTGCCCAGTGCAATGGTCAAAGGCGATGCCATACGGGAATAATTCGAGCTTTCAAAGATACTGCGAATTGCCACGCTGGTGCTCTTGCGGTTCGGCACTTCGATGCCCACAGCAGGCTTGCCAGGGATTGGCGCTTCAATACGAACATCCGCCACCGCCAGATTCAGTGCAATATCATCTGCCAAGCTGGTAATGCGGCTGATCTTCACGCCGGCTCTCGGCTGCAGTTCATACCGTGTAACGGAAGGGCCTCGGGAAATATCCAGAATACGCGTTTTTACGCCGAAACTGTCCAGCGTTGCCACCAACTTTTCTGCATTGGCTTTCAGTTCTGCACGCGCATCTTCCGATTCTTCTTTCTGCGGATCAAACAAACTCAGCGGCGGATACTGATAGGCTGCCGGCTTTACCTGTTCAGGTGCAGGAGCAGCCGTGGCCGCAGCCTTTTCTGCAGCCGCAGGCTTGGCCATAGCGGCATCTGTCAAATGGTCGATGGCTGCGCTCTCGTATACCGGGGGCTGTGCTTCGATGGAAATCCATTCTCCGTTATCCATCTCATTCAGCGGTTCCGGTGCGATCCGTGCCGGGCCGGGGGCATCCGGTGTGTGCGGCATTACAACTGTCGCAGGCACGACCTGCGGTGCCTTTTGCGGTACACACTGCGAAACAGGTTCCGGTTTATCCGGTTGTTCCGGTGCCAAATAGCGCATCCCATCCGGCAGAATAAAGTCCGGCTCCTGCGGACCTTGTTTTGGCGTGATTGCATACGGCTCCGCATCACCTGTATCCTGTGCGCTCACACGATCCGACAGGTGATTGTCATTCCATGCAAACGCATCCTCAGACGCTTCATCCTCCGCAGATTCCACGCTGTCTGGCTCCAATCCAGTATCAAAAGAATTTTGTTCCGCGTTACGCAGTGCCGTTTCCATTACACTGCGGCGATTGGAAATTGCGCGTGCCGTGTAGGCCGGTTCCGCTTGCGGCTGGGCATCGCTGTATTCTTCCGCTTCATACTCGTATTCATCGTGGCCGTGGAACAATCCGCTGAAAAATCCGCCGATGTGCGCAAAGAATCCGTCCTCGTCGATTTCATCGTCCTGCGCATCCTGCATATCTTCCATTTCCATCTGGTGCGCCTGCTGCCGCTCCAAAAGTTCTTCACGGCGGCGGTTATAACCTGCCTTGGTTTCTGCAATTGCAGATTTCTGTCCGTCCAGAATCTGATTTCCATAGTAAGACACTGTGGACCAGATTTCCGCCGGAGAAATACCAAAAATCACCATCAGCGCGCAAACCGCTAACACGATCATGATAACGTTTGCCGCCGGGCGTCCGCACAGCCACAGCAACACCCAGCCAACCGGAATACCGGCCACGCCTGTGCCGATCAGCTGCATCGTGCCGTCTTTGTAATAGGCAACCACAACCTGCCAGAAGCTCTCCAGCTCCTGCGTGTCCAAATTAGAGAACACCGCTGTCACGCCGGACAGCACAATCAGGCCAATCACCACTTTGGCTACTTCCAGCACCATAGATTTTCCTTGCGCCAGGCACACCGCCAAATAGATAAACAGTGCACCCAGTAAGTACATTCCAACGCCAAGAACACCAAACAATGCCGTACGCAGCATCAACCAAATAGATTGACCGGGCACAAACAGCATAATGATCAAAAGTGCGCCAATACCAAACAGCACCAGGCTCTGCACCAAATCTTCCTGTTTTTGCTTTTTACTGCGCCGTTTCTTTCCAGTTTTTTTGCCTCTTGGCTTTGCCGCATGAGAGCCGCTCGTTTTTTTTGAGCTTGTTTTCCCTGCGGCGGTACGCTTCTTTTCCGCCATTCCTGCACTCCTCATTCTTCCAGATTGGCCGGGCAGGTTTCCCCCTTCCACAGCCTATATTTTGAAAAGGGGATACTCCCCTACTTTAACTGTATTATTGTACCATACAAGCACCGAATAGGCAAACAAACCGCCCGTTTCTCCGCTTTTTCTCCAACAAAAATACCGTGGCGAAAGCCACGGCATTTCGGTCAGCCATTTTCTTTTCTGTCCTGTTCATCGATTGCATCATAAAGCCAGTTCAGTGCGCTGGAGATGCCGCCCAACTCATCGATCAAACCTTCCTCGACGGCACGCGGACCATCCAGCATGGTTCCCACATCCATGACCAACTCGCCGGTATGCAGCAAAAGCTGGGTAAAGCGTCGGCGGGAAATGCGGGAATGACTCGTGATAAAGCCTGTAATGCGGTCCTGCATTTCTTCAAAGCAGCGCATCGTCTGGGGCACTCCCAGCACCACTCCTGCATGGCGCACGGGGTGTACCGTCATCGTAGCGGTGGGAACAATAAAACTGCGCTGCGCCGATACCGCCAATGGAATACCGATGGAATGGCCGCCGCCAAGTACCAGCGTAGCCGTAGGCTTTGTCACGCCGGCAATCAGTTCTGCAATGGCAAGACCTGCTTCCACATCGCCGCCCACCGTATTGAGTACCACCAGAAGGCCTTCGATTTCCGGATCTTCCTGAACCGAAATGATTTGCGGAATCACATGCTCATACTGAGTAGTTTTCTGACCTTGCGGCGCAGCCACATGCCCTTCAATCTGGCCTACAACAGTCAGGCAGTAAATGGAATGGGGGCCTTTTGTGTGCAGCAGGCTGCCCATGTCCTCCACCATCTCTTTTTCAAACCGTTTTTCTTCCACTTTTTCCGATGTTTCTTCGGTCTGTTTTTCTTTGTGTTCCATCTGGCTCCCCCTTCTTTTTGAGGTGCTTTTTGCACCCCGCTTTTTCCAGTATTTCCATCGTACGGACGTTTATCCATGTTGGCATAGCATATCACAAAATTTTCGCTTTTTCGGTGGCTATTTTCTCTTGATTTTGGCTCACTTTTTGTTTGACATTGTTCTGGAAACGTATATACTAAATAATGAATGTTTATCATCTTTTCCAGATGGAGGTCTGTTTTATGAATAATGGCTCTAAAGTGTCGCTTCCTGTAATCAAGCGACTGCCCAAATATTATCGTTATCTGAACACCCTGCGTGAAAGCGGCGTAACCAGCATTTCTTCTCGTGAGCTTGCTGCACATCTGGGTGCAACCGCATCTCAGGTCCGCCAGGATTTCAACTGCTTTGGTGATGTAAACGGCCGCCAGGGCATCGGCTACAATGTGGACACCCTGCTGGCTATGCTGGAATCCCTGCTGTTCGGCGAAGGCGATCTGATTCCTGCTATCCTGCTTGGTTCCGGCCGCTTGGGCAAGGCTGTCAGCCGTTTTATCTCCCGCAACACCAACGGTTACAAGCTGACTGCTGTGTTCGACTCCAATCCTGACGAAGTCGGCAAGCACATGGGCGATTCCGATGTGGAGATTCTGCACATTAACGAGCTGGAAGCTTTCTGTAAGGAGAATCATCCCCGCGTTGCTGTTTTGTGTGTTCCCCGTGAAAGCGCAAAGCAGCTGACGGAACAGCTGGTTGATCTGGGCATCGAAGGCTTCTGGAACTTTAGCCACTACGATATGTCGGTAGATTACCCTGACGTTGTAGTTGAAAACGTTCATCTGGGCGACAGCCTGATGAGCCTGGGCTATCGTCTCCGTAACGACAATTACTAATTAAGGAGCTTTTCCATGGCGAAATTGTATTTCCGCTACGGCGCAATGAACAGCGGCAAAAGCACCGCCCTGATGCAGGTTGCCCATAACTACGAAGAGCAGGGCATGCGTGTTTTGATCCTGAAGCCCCAGGTGGATACTAAGGGCGGCGACAAGTTGGTCAGCCGTCTGGGTGTGTCCCGCCAGGTGGATCTGGTGGTTCCCAAAGACATGAACGTTCTGGAGGCCGTCCGTGCGGATCTGGACAAAAACGGTACGCTGGCTTGTGTTCTGTGTGACGAGAGTCAGTTCTTTACCCCCGAGCAGGCCGAGCAGCTGTTCATGGTCACCGTGGAATGGAACGTGCCGGTGATCTGCTATGGTCTGCGCACGGACTTCTCTCTGAAGGGCTTCCCCGGCTCTACCCGTTTGTTGGAGCTGGCCCATACCATTGAGGAAATGAAGACCATCTGTACCTGCGGCCGAAAGGCGACCTGCAACACCCGCATGGTCAACGGCGAGTTCGTCTTTGAGGGC
>JAHHRK010000003.1 GCA_020025795.1 Faecalibacterium sp.
CCACGGAATGAACTTTGAAGCACAGGATGCCGCTGTGCGTGCAATGTACGAAAACCCTTCGGAGGAATTGCTGCGCACATGGGGCGTGGACTATGTGATGTATTCCAGCTACGAAAAGCACGATTATCAAGATAACGAAGATTGGTATGCCCAGCGGTACCCGGTGTGGCTGCGGCAGGGCGAATATACCATTTATCAAATCACGGAGTAAAATATATGGAGCAATGCGCATCCCTTTTGCTGGATTGGTTTTATGCCAATCGGCGCACCCTGCCGTTTCGGCAAGACCCCACCCCTTACCATATCTGGCTGAGCGAAATCATGCTGCAGCAGACCCGTATGACGGCGGTGCTGCCTTACTATGAGCGCTTTTTGGCTGCCTGCCCGGACATCCCCGCCCTTGCCGCCTGCGACGGCGAAAAACTGCACAAACTGTGGGAGGGTCTGGGCTATTACAGCCGTGTGCGCAATCTGCAAAAAGCGGCACAAATCGTATGCGAACAGTACGGCGGTGAGCTGCCTGCGGATTATGACGCACTTTTGAAGCTGCCGGGCATCGGCGCGTATACCGCTGGTGCAGTGGCATCCATCAGCTTTGGCATCCCGGTGCCTGCGGTGGACGGCAACGTGCTGCGTGTTTTGTCCCGTCTGGACGATGACCGTCGCTGCGTCAGCGAACCTGCGGTCAAAAAAGCGTTGACAGAGCGTGCAGCCGCATTGCAGCCCAAAGAAGCACCGGGCGATTTTAATCAGGCATTGATGGAGCTGGGCGCACTGGTGTGCCTGCCCAACGGTGCGCCGCTGTGTGAGCAGTGTCCCTGGAAAAATCTTTGCAAGGCGCGCGCAGCCGGTACGGCTTTGCAGCTTCCGGTTAAAGCGCGCCCCAAAGCAAGGCGTGTGCTGCCGGTAGCAGTTGCTTTGGTAGAAAGCCCGGAAGGCTGGCTTTTGCATCGCCGTCCGGAAACAGGCCTTTTAGCCGGTTTGTGGGAGCCGCCTTTGTGGGAGGATACTTCGTTTACCCATGCAGCCGAAATGCAAAAGGCACTGGCCGAAATCGGCATTGATACAGCAGCAGCCTTTGGCGCAGAATTTTTGTGCGAGCCGTTGCCCAAGGCGAAGCATATCTTTACGCATCTGGAATGGCATATGTCCGGCTGGAAATTTTACGCACCGGCGCAGCCTTTGCCGGAAGGATATGTCTGGGCCAGCCGCGACCAGCTGGAGCAGGAGTACACCTTGCCGGGCGCTTTTAAGGCGTACCGCAAGCAGATGCTGACGCCGCCCGAAACCTAAATCTTGTAATTTACACAAAAAATCGCTATAATAAAGGCAATTTAAAAATTTTCCCATGGTCTTCCATGGGATTCAGGAAAAGGAGCTTACCATGAAAAAGACTGGTTTTGTCGCTGCAATTGCTGCTTTGTCCGCTGCTGCTGGTGCATTGGCAGTAGGTGCACTGTACCTGCGTCGCCGTGAAAAGGAACTGGACGAGTACGAAGATCTGCTGTTCGGTGATGAGGTAGCTCCGGAAGAAGAGCAGGAAGTGGAAATCGCAATCGAACCCGAACAGGTTTGTGAGGCAGAATCCGCAGAGACTTCCGTTGAGGAAGCACCTGCAGAAGAAGCTGCTGAGTAATGTTGAAATTTGCCGCAGACTGCCGGCTTACCACTGAAAAGGGTAGGCCTTGGGGAGTCTGCGGCTTTTTTGTATCCAGGGGAGGGAAAAACACGTATGAAACGCTTTTTATTGTGGCTGCTGGGTGTACTGCTGGGTGTGGTCCTGTTTGTAGGCATCGTGGTAGGCATCAGCTGGTATTCCGTCGGCGAGGGCAGTTTGCCGGATAGCGAGGGCGTGACCTTTGCCGGTGTTCCGCTGGAAAAGAACGGCTACTGCTGGCAGGTGCCGCTGATTGGCGCATTGGCGGACCGTGTGTTTGCCCAGAGCAATACCTTGTCCGTGCAAAAGTTGGGAGACATTTCCGATGCGCGCCCGGAATTGACCGTTCCCGATTGGGCAGACCCGGCTCAGGTTGCTTTGACGATTCACCATAAGGAAAGCGAACAGGTGGTGTTTGAAGGCAGCCTTGCCGAATATCAGGACTTCCATTTCCAGCAGAACGGCACCTATGATGTGGAAATGCAGCTGTGGCGGCTGCCTGCCGGGGTAGAGAAATCCATGCTGGCAGAACCTACCGCAAAGGTGGCAAAAAATCCCCGTGCCGAGCAGCCTGCCCGCCCCATGGGCTGGTATGGGTATCGGTTCAGCTTTACCATGGAGGCAACGCCGCAGGTAAGCTTCTCGGCGGAGCAGATCCGTCAGGGCGATGCGGTGGCCGTGTTTGTCACCGGACTTTTGGGCGATACGCCTCCGGTCCTGAAAAGTGAGCTTGGCTCGGTGCAATTCCAGCCGGACGGCTCTGGCTGGCTGGGCTATTTGGGCGCGGCGTATAACGCGGATGCGAAAAAGCACACCATCACCGTTTCTATGGGCGATGTGGAAACACAGGTGGAGCTGCGCGTAAAAGAGCGGAGTTTTGGTACGGCAGAAGCCTTGCCTGAAACGGATGTGCCGGAAGGCGCTGAGCAGGAATTCCGGGATATCATCTGGCGCTTGTATGGCGCACCCAGCGGTCCGCGCCAGTGGGTGGTGGCTTGGGAAAAGCCGGTCCAGTACGACAGCATTTTGATTGGCTACGGTATGCAAAAGGTGCGGGATGGCCAGGTAGGCGGCAAGTCGAACTCTACGGTATTTGCCACCACGCCCGGTACCAGCGTAATTACCCCCACCGCAGGCACAGTGGTATATGCAGGCGAGCTGAAGCTGACCGGCAACACAGTGGTGATCGACCACGGCTGCGGCGTGCGCAGCTACATATATGGTCTGGCGGATATTTCCGTCAGCGAAGGAGACCAGCTTGCCCTGAATAATCCGATTGGTACGGCGGCAGAAACCCTGACGCTGGACGTAAAAATCGGCAAAAAGAGCATCGACCCGTTCGAACTGTTTAACGGCAACGGCGGCCTGTTCGCAAAAGAATAAGCAGATTCTGGAAAAAAGCATAGTAAAAAATCCCCCTGCCGAAGCTATTTCAGCAGGGGGATTTTTCTGTAATAAGATTACTGCGCCGTTTCGCCCAGAGAAAAATCGGTGACAAGCAGCGTTTCCAGCGGTGCGTTCAGGTCGCTGGCAATGCGGCGGCTCTGATTCAAAATGGCCTTTTCCAGCGTGTTGCGTGCCAAACGGCCGTTGCCTGCGGTGGCGGCATTTTCTGCCTGCTGGGTCGTGTAGTAATCCAGCAGCGCCGGTTCGGCAGCAGGGTCGATGGCATAGCCTTTGGCCTTGGCCTGAATCTTGGTAATGGCCAGAAGTTCCTCGCCGGAATAATCCGGGAATTCCAGCTGGTTGGGGAATCGGCTGGCAAGACCGCTGTTTGCCGTCAAAAATTCGTTCATTTCACGGGTGTAGCCTGCCAGAACCACCACCAAATCGTTTCGGTGGTCCTCCATGCCTTTCACCAGTGTGTCAATGGCTTCCAGACCAAAGCTGTCCTGCTCACCACGGTACAGGCTGTATGCCTCGTCAATGAACAGTACACCGCCCAGTGCGCTTTGAATCACGCTGTTTGTAAGCGGAGCGGTATGGCCACTGTACCGACCGACCAAATCGGCACGGCTTACCTCTACCAGCTGGCCGCCGGATAGTGCGCCGATGGCTTTCAGGTAGCGTGCCAGCAGCCGGGCAATGGTGGTTTTGCCGGTGCCCGGATTGCCGGAGAAAATCATGTGCATGGTGATGTCGCTGGTGGGCAGCCCGGCAGCCGCACGGCGCTGCTGTACCCGCACATTATCGGCCAGATCCATCACATACTGTTTCAGCTCGGTCAGGCCCACGATGCGGTCCATCTCCTTTTGAACAGCATCCAGTGCGCCGGTGTATTCCACCGGCAAAAGCTCCAGCAGGGGGCGTGCAGGACTGCCTTCGATGGAGAAATACGGTGTTTTGTCCTGAATGGTTAGGGTTACCTGTCCGGTCAGGGCGGAATCCTGGTCCAGACAGTATTCGCTCAGCGCACGGAACATCTGGTCGCAGACGCTGGCCAGCGCACCGGCACCTTCGGATTTGTTGTGCTGGTCGGCTACCCAGTCGCGCACATCCACACCGGCACGCAGCTTCAGGTTCAAACGGGTGTGGACCTTCTGTGCCAATTTGTTCAGGCTTTGGGCTGCCAGCTTTTGCAGGCTTTCGACCGTATAGGGGCCGGTCTGGCATACATCACCAACAGCGGCAACCATGCCGGAACCAAATTTATCTGCCAGCTTTTCCCGTCCATTGGGAGAGAAGAAAATCATATATTTTCCGCGCGGGGTCAGGCTGCCTACGGTGCCGGGGGCAAGTGCGGTGCCGGCATCCACAAGGATGCCGTCCTTGACCAGATAGCGGCTGTTCAGCTGGGCGCTGCCACGAATCGCCAAATCGGCCAGCAGGGTCAAAAAGCCCGGATGGCACTGCTCGTAATGCTCAAACAGCAGCATTTCACCGGGCGCATGCAAAGCGGCGTACAAGTCCTGCAAAAACAGCTTTTCGTCACCGGGATCGTTGTACAAAGCCAGATCCATCATGGCCGGTGCTTCGCTGCGGATCAGGCCGCGTGCAGCCATCTCCTGCGCAATACAGCGCAGCGCATAATGGCGGCCTGTGCCGTCACTGCCGCAGATCAGGATCACATTTTTGGCGCTTTCGCCTTCGGTGCCCAGCACAAACGGGCGGCGCATGGCACGCACCAGGCTGTCAACAAAGGCATCCTGCCCCAGAACTTTTTCTTTAATGGTATCTGCCAGGCCCATAAAGCTACCCTGATGCTCCGGTGCAACCTGGCTGGTGCCTTTGGCCAGCAGACCGTCGTTTTCCATCTGCTTGAGCATCTGGCGGCTTTCGTCCAGCGCGCGCTGCGTGGCGGCATCGCTGTCCTGTACGGCACGGGTCTGTGCCTGAATGCGGGCGTCCAGATCCTTTTGCTGGTCCTGCAGTGCACGGGTCAGTGCATCTAGCGAGGAGGAAAGACCATCATCGGCTCCGGTGCCAAACTTGGGACGGCCGCCTTTTCCGAATGCGTTATTCATGATATTTTCCCAGTCGGTTGTATATCCCATGGAAAAACCCTCCGTTTTTTATAAAATAAACACGGTGCTGACGCTATTGTAGCACAAACAGGGCGCCGGGAAAAGCACAGCTTGCGCTGTGCATAAAATACCCGCCTTGCTTGCAAAACAGCCGAAAAAACGCTATCATTAAAGAGTGTGAGCATAAAAAGATTTGCCTGAAGGAGTACGAGATTTCATGAACAAAGTTTCCCCTCTGCGCTGGAAAGAATGGCTGGAAAGCCAGGAGTTTGCGCAGCAATATGATTATGACGGCCCCCTGGGCCCGGAATATACCCCCCAGGCGACCATACTGCGTTTGTGGGCACCTACCGCAGAAAAAGTGTCGGTGCTCTTATATCGCAACGGTCAGGGAGCTTTGGCAGAAGAAACGGTTCCGCTCAAGCGCGGCGAAAAAGGCGTTTGGAGCTGCACGCTGGAAGGCAACCAGGATGGCCGCTATTATACGTTCTCGGTTACGGTAGATGGCATCGAACGGGAAACTGTGGACCCCTATGCCCGTACAGCCGGCATCAACGGCCTGCGCGGCATGATTATTAGCCCTGAATCGGCCAGCCCGGATGGCTGGGAAATGGACCGCCGCCCTAACATTCCGCCGCAGAACCGCTGGATTTGGGAAGTGAGCGTGCGTGATTTTTCTGCGGATGCGTCCAGCGGTGTACCGCTGTCGCACCGCGGCAAGTATCTGGCATTTGCTGATCCGGACACCACGCTGCGCGGAGAGGGAAAACTGCCCACCTGCTTGAACTATCTGAAACAGCATGGTGTTTCCTATGTGCAGCTGATGCCGATTTATGATTTCGGCAGCGTGAATGAGGAACGTACTACACCGGGCCGCTATAACTGGGGTTATGACCCCATCAACTATAATGTGCCGGAAGGCAGCTATGCCACCGACCCTTACCGTGGTGAGGTGCGTGTGCAGGAGCTGAAGCGTATGATTCAGGCTTTGCATGAAGCAGGAATCGGCGTAATTATGGATGTGGTGTACAACCATATGTACCACTGGGAAAATCCGCTGAATGATACGGTGCCGTACTATTTCTTCCGCCAGAATCCGGATGGAACCCCATCCAACGGCAGCGGCTGCGGCAATGAACTTGCCAGCGAGCGCACCATGTGCCGCCGTTATATTTTGGATTCGCTGGTGTATTGGGCCAGCGAGTACCATCTGGACGGTTTCCGTTTTGACCTGATGGGTCTGATTGATGTGGATACCATGAATGCAGCCCGTGCGGCACTGGATGCACTGCCCGGCGGCGAAAGCATCCTGATGTATGGTGAACCGTGGCAGGGCGGTGCCAGTGCCATGCACGCAATGGCCAGCGACAAAGGCAACGTGTATCTGCTGGATGATCGCATCGGCGTATTCTCGGACGGTACACGAGATGCCATTAAGGGCAGCTGCTTTGATGCACGCGAGCCCGGCTATGTCAGCGGCCAGTGGGAGAGCCGTTTCGGCGTGGGCGACAGTGTAACGGCCTGGTGCCGCAGCAAGGATTTCTGCCCCAAAACGCCGGGACAGGTCATCAGCTATGTATCTGCCCATGATAATTATACCCTGTGGGATAAATTGCTGCGCGTGGCCCATCAGGTACCCGATTACGAAAGCCGGGAAGAAAGCGTTCTGGCCCAGAACCGGATGTGTGCCGGTATTTATCTGACCAGCCTGGGCATTCCGTTTATGCTGGCAGGCGAAGAATTTGCCCGTACCAAGTGGGGCGAGCACAACAGCTACAACAGCGACCAGACCATCAACCAGCTGGATTGGACCCGCACGGAAAAATACAGCGATCTGGTAGCTTATTACAAAGGCCTGCTGGGTCTGCGTGAACACTTCCCCAGATTGAGCGCCTGGGATACGCATACCCCCAACGCAATCAAGTTTATGCATCCTGCTGAGCCCATGGTGGCATGGACGCTTGCGGCCGCCCCGACGGACCATACCTCCTGGCGTGCCATCGCTGTATATTATAATCCTCTGCCGAAGGATTGCCGCGTCACGCTGCCGGAAGGCAAATGGAGTCTTTTGTGCAACGGAACGGATTCCACCCTGTGGCAGCGCAGCACAACGCCTGTGGAAGGTGAAACCACGGTGATGCCTGTGAGCGTAACGGTATTTGGACTGAAATAAGAAAAGCCCCTTTGTGTGAAAACACAAAGGGGCTTTTTGTTGCAAAAGATTAGTAATCGGTGCTGAAGTCCACGTTGCCGAACTCGCTCAGCTGCAAGTTCTCGTTGTGGCTCTCGGCCCAGTTGATGGACCAGGGGCTGGTGAACAGCAGCAGACGGTTGCCACGCATATCCTCGACCGGCTTGGTATCGCTGGTCAGGTCCAGATCACGCAGGTTGTAGCTGTCGGGATCGTTCTGAATCCAGCGCAGATGCTCAAAGGGCAGCTGCTGCATACGGATCTCTACGTTGTATTCGGTGTTCAGGCGGTACTCCAGCACTTCCAGCTGCAGCACGCCGACAACGCCGACGTAAACTTCTTCCATACCGCCGCCCACTTCGCGGAAGATCTGGATGGCACCCTCCTGGGCGATCTGCTCCATACCCTTCACGAACTGCTTGCGCTTCATGGTGTCCTTCTGTTCCACGCGAGCAAAGTGCTCAGGAGCAAAGGTGGGGATGCCGGCAAACTGCACCTTCTTCTTGCCAGTGCACAGGGTGTCGCCGATGGAGAAGATGCCCGGATCGAACAGACCGATGATATCGCCTGCGTAAGCGGTATCTACAATCGCACGATCCTGTGCCATCAGCTGCGTGCCGGTAGCCAGCTTGATGTTCTTGCCCTGCTGGACGTGATAAGCGTCCATGCCGCGCTCAAACTTACCGGAGCAGATACGCATAAATGCGATACGGTCACGGTGTGCCTTGTTCATGTTTGCCTGAATCTTGAACACGAAGGCAGAGAAGTCATCCCGTGCCGGGTCCACAGGCTCATTGGTGTTCACATCCACACGAGCCAGAGGTGCGCTGGTCAGGCGCAGGAAGTTTTCCAAAAACGGCTGTACGCCGAAGTTGGTCAGTGCAGAGCCGAAGAATACGGGGCTCAGCTCACCGGCCAGAACCTTTTCCAGGTCGAACTCTTCCGCAGCACCGTCCAGCAGCTCGATTTCATCGTTCAGCTGGCTGTGCAGTTCCGGGGTCAGCAGTTCGTCCAGTTCGGAGCTGCCCAGTTCGGCCTGAATTTCGTTGACCTTCTTCACGCCGTTGGCACGGCCGTCGCTCTCGAAAGCCAGAACCTTGCGTTCGTTACGGTCGAACACGCCCTTAAACTGCTTGCCGCAGCCGATGGGCCAGTTCATGGGATAGGTCTTGATGCCCAGAATATCTTCGATGTTTTCCATCAGTTCAAACGGATCGCGTGCTTCACGGTCCATCTTGTTGACGAAAGTGAAAATGGGAATGTGGCGCAGAGTACAAACCTTGAACAGCTTGATGGTCTGTGCCTCGACACCCTTTGCGGCGTCGATGACCATGACAGCGCTGTCAGCAGCCATCAGGGTACGATAGGTGTCCTCAGAGAAGTCCTGGTGGCCGGGGGTATCCAGAATGTTCACGCACTTGCCGTTATATTCAAACTGCAAGACAGAACTGGTAACAGAAATACCACGCTGCTTTTCAATGTCCATCCAGTCAGACACAGCATGGCGTGCACTCTGCTTACCCTTAACGGAACCAGCCTGGTTGATGGCTCCACCGTACAGCAGCAGCTTTTCGGTCAGTGTTGTTTTACCCGCGTCGGGGTGGCTGATGATCGCGAACGTTCTGCGGCGTTCGATCTCTTCACGATTGGTCATAAATGATTTCCTTTTCTAGTTTCTACTTAAAAGCGGACGGATATGAAATATCGGTTTACATGGGGGGATACCTCTTTCCGCATTTGCATAAACCTGTAACAGCACATACATACTCTATTGTACGATATCCTGCGCCATTTCGCAAGATATAATTGATATCTGCCGTTATTTTTTCAGCACAAAGCAGGGCAGTGGTGCGGTATCCGCCCAGTTGGCAAAGTCACATACCAGTACGGTATACTTTGTCAAAGGCAGGCTGTGCAGCCAGTCCAGCACGGCTTGCTTTTCGTCCGAACCAATCACCTTGCCGCTGTATAAAATGGCGCTTAAAATGCCGCCGGAGCGCAGTGCATCCAGCGCAGCCTGCAAAGCGGGAATACTGCTTTCGGCGGTAGAAAAGGTGCTGTGGTCGGCGCCGGGCAGCCAGCCAAAGTTAAACATGACCATATCCGCCGTGCCGGGCTCGACATAGTGCAGCAGGTTGGCATGGCTGTCACAGATCACCTGATAGCGGCTTTCGTCCGCATCCATTTCGTGCAGACGGTTTGTTGTACTTTCGCAGGCGGCAGGCTGCACGTCCATCGCCAGCACATGGCCGCCCAGACTATATAAAAAGGCAGTATCGCCGCCGTTGCCGCAGGTAGCGTCCACGCACAGGCTGGGCTGGGGGCAATGGGCTGCGAGAAACTGCTGGGCCAGTTGCACCGCAGTCAAATCCGGTTTGCGCTGGCGCACCCAAAGGCCGTCCCGGCCGGGAACAAAGCCGAATTTGCGCAGGAAGGCTTCTCCGGCTGCATCGGCGGGGGCGGGAGCGGTGTAGCGGCTGGCGGTATCACGGGAAAATCCGCCGGTTTGCGCCAGCAGGTATTTCATCAAGTAGCTTCCGTAGCCGCGGCGGCGCCATTCGGGCGCAATCACCAATAAAGGAATATGACCTCCGTTTTCGGCCGGGCGCAGCTTGGCCATGCCGATTTCTTCGTCTTCCTTTTCCAAAATCCAGTTGTCGTCTCTGCGGTAAATTTCCATGGCAGACTCCTTATAAAGAATGGGAAAGCTGCTTGCAATGCGGCGGCTTTCCCTGTATGATAAATACAGTTCACTCGTTTGTATGATAGCGTACAGCGGGCAGAACAGCAAGCCCCAAAAGCCGAGCGTTTCACATAATATTCACTCCGCAGCGCATTTATTTTCATAAACATATTTTATACTCTGATACAAGAAATCAAGGCAGCTCTGATTACGGCAAACAAACCGTAAGGATGCCTGAAAGGCAGGAATGATTATGACAGACGAAAACAAGTGGGAATATGATTACTCTTCCCTGTACCGCCAGAATGGCAGTGCGCCGCAGGAGAGCACGGGATATGTGAACGTGGGCTCCAGTGGAACCAATGCCGCAAATCAGGAAGGGCGCGAAACCCAGCCAACCCAGCCGGACCAGACATCCTATACGCAGCAGGCAGCAGGCGGTGTGCAGTTTGAGCAGCCGTATACTCAGCCCGGCGGTACTGTGCCGCCGCAGACTCCGCCGGCTTCTGCCAATGCAGCTTCGCACAAGCACCCCCGCAAGCAGCATGATGTGCGTGGCATTGCATCCCGCGTGCTGACGATTGCGCTGGCAGGCGTGGTTGGCTTCGGCGGCGGTGTGGCAGGCTCCATGTATGCTGCACGCAACGGCGGCAGCGGCCATGTGGTGATGCATACGGTCCAGCGCCCGGAAGGCGGTACTTCCATTACCTCTACCGGCGGCAAGAACCTGTCCATGACAGAGGTATCTAAGATCGTCAGCCCCAGCGTTGCCGTAATTACCACCGAAAAGATGGTGGCAAGCCGCGGCGGCTGGTTCGATCAGAACCGCGTCATCAGCGGCGCAGGCAGCGGCGTGGTTATGACCGAGGACGGCTATATCATGACCAATGCTCACGTTGTGGCAGGTGCATCCTATATCACCGTTACGCTGGAGGATAAAGACTACCCTGCAACCCTGATTGGCGAGGACGTGGAAAGCGACATCGCTGTGGTCAAGATCGAAGCAAACGGTCTGGTTCCTGCCGTCATGGGCGACAGCGACACGCTGGCTGTTGGCGAAATGGTCGTGGCTGTCGGCAACCCGCTGGGCGAGCTGGGCGGCACGGTCACCGACGGTATCATCAGTGCACTGAACCGCAGCGTGACGGTCGAGGGCAACGAAATGAGCCTGATTCAGACCAGCGCAAGCGTATCTCCCGGTAACTCCGGTGGCGGCCTGTTCAATATGCAGGGCGAGCTGATCGGTGTTGTGAATGCAAAATCCAGCGGCGACAATGCCGAAGGTCTGGGCTTTGCAATTCCGGTGAACACCGCACGGGAAGTGGCTGCATCTCTGATTGAAAACGGCTATGTAAACGGTCGTCCGGCAATGGGCGTTACCATTGTGGAGGTCAACAACCCGGAGAGCGCAGAATACTACGGCGTGAACAGCTATGGTGTGTATATCTACGCTGTGGAAACTGGCTCTGCCGCAGAAAAGGCTGGTTTGAAGCCCGGTGACCGCATCCTGAGTGTAGGCGATGTGGAAGTAACCGATTCCAAGACGCTGACCAACTATATCAAGAACTATAACGTGGGCGATACCCTCAATATGACGGTGGCGCGCAAGGGCAAGGCATTCCAGGTAGATCTGGTTCTGGGCGAAAGAAGTGCACCCAGTGCAGAAGCACCCCAGCAGGAGATGCCTCCTCAGCAGAACTGATGCATAAAAAATAAAGAAAAACGGTGCAGTTTCGGCTGCACCGTTTTTTTCTGCCAAAGCGCGACACACGCGGCGGCAAGGAAAAGTCTGGCAGAGCTGCAGTGTAGACAATGCGAAAGCGATTCTGTATAATGAAGCTGTGTCGTAAAATTTGTCGATTTATAAAAGGATGGAGTCGCGCATGGCGTTTAATTCGCTTTCGTTTTTGATATTTTTCCCGATTGCCGTAGTTGGGTACTACCTGATTCCGGAAAAGCTGCGCAACCTGTGGCTTCTGGTGCTTTCCTATTATTTTTATATGTGCTGGAATGCATCTTACGCGCTGCTGATTCTGTTTTCTACGGTGTCTACCTATCTGTGCGCCGGCCTGATTTCCAAAATCCAAAAGCCGGCCGGCCGCAAGCTGGCGCTGGGATTGAATATCGGTGTGAATCTGAGCATTCTGTTCTTGTTCAAATATTACGAAATGTTCACGCAGCTGCTGGCAGATGTGCTGGACCCGCTTGGTGTGGTATTTGTACCGGCCAAGCTGTCACTGCTGCTGCCGGTGGGCATTAGCTTTTATACGTTCCAGGCATTGGGATATTCCATCGACGTGTACCGCGGCACGATCAAGCACGAAAAAAGTTTCCTGAATTACGCGCTGTTTGTCAGCTTTTTCCCACAGCTGGTAGCAGGCCCGATCGAACGGTCCGAGCGGCTGCTGCCACAGTTCCATGAAAAGCATCCCTATCGCTACGAAAATGTGGCACAAGGTCTGCGCATTATGCTGCTGGGCTTTTTCAAAAAGGTTGTGATTGCGGATAATGCAGCCATCGCAGTGGACCGGATGTACACTTATATGGATGCGTTTCCCGGCCCGGTGTTGATTTACGGTATCGTTCTGTTTGCCATGCAGCTGTACTGCGATTTCAGCGGCTATTCGGACATTGCTGTGGGTGCAGCCAAGGTGATGGGCTTTGATTTGATGCGGAACTTTGACCATCCGTATTTTTCCCATTCCATTTCGGAATTTTGGAGCCGGTGGCATATCAGCCTTTCCACCTGGTTTAAGGATTATTTGTATATTCCGCTGGGCGGCAACCGCCGCGGTACGGTGCGTACTTACTGCAACCTGATGATCGTATTTCTGGTCAGCGGCCTTTGGCATGGTGCAGCCTGGACCTATGTGGCCTGGGGCGCCATGCACGGCGCCATGCAGGTGATTGGCCGCATGACAAAGAAAACAAGAGTCAGGCTGCTGAATACTATGCACGTTCCAACGGATACGGCAGGGTATCGCATTTTCCAGCAGGTGCTGGTGTTTGCAATGGTGTGCGCCAGCTATGTATTCTTCCGATCGGAAACCTTTGCGCAGGCAGGCTATATCTTTACCCATTGGTATCAGGATTGGAACATTTTTGCAGACCCCAAGAAGGCAATCGGCAGCTTTATCAGCCTGTCGAACTCGCTGCGTATTACAGGGATCCTGGCGCTTTCCATCGTAGCACTGTGGCTGCTGGAATGTTACGAGCGCAAACGAAAGAAATCCTTTGATCTGCTTGTGGCCGAGTTGAGCCTGCCGGTACAGTGGTGTATCTATTACGGAATGCTGTTTGCTATCGCGTTGTTCGGTGCATTTGGACGGTCTTCCTTCATTTATTTTCAGTTTTAAGGGGGAAAAACAGGCGTGAAACAGCTTTTGCGTTTGATTTCGCTGCTGCTGGCATTTCTGCTGGTGGTGTTTTCTGTGAATTTTATTGGCGATCCGGCGAACCTCATGAATCAGGCTTACGAGCAAAAGCTGGTGGAGATTCTGGTTTCCGGCAAAAATGCAGCAAATGTAGAAAACATGGAGGACCGCCGCTTTTTGCAGCTGTACAGCGAAGCGCGTACCCAGCCCATTGATACGCTTGTACTGGGATCTTCGCGTACCATGCAGATTTCTCCGGCGGTGACCGGTGATGAAAACACGCTGGCGGCCAGCGTAACAGGTTCGGACCTGCGAGATGTGATCAACAGCTATTTTTTGTTTGAAGATCGTGGCTTTACCCCGGATACGGTGGTGTTGTCGCTGGAAATGTGGTATCTGTCCGAAGGAAATCTGGATAACCGCGCCCATACAGAAGGGTATGAAAAGTTCTGCAAGCAGGTGGGGCTGAAGCCAATGCGTACCGGCACGGTGCGGCGCAGTCAGCTGAAAAACTTTTTCTCATTCAGTTACTTCCAGTCCAGCGTGGAATATCTAATTAAAAACAAGATGAAAAAACCGCTGCCTATGGCTATTGAAGATCGCTGGGCCGATACGCCGGTGAAACGGGTGGATGGTACATACGGCTATGAGCGCAAGATTCGCGAACAGCCGAAATCACAGGTGGACCAAAGCGTAAAAGATAAAAAAGTAATCGATTTCATCGCGGAGGATTTCAGCGGAATTTCCATGGAGCTGTATGACCAGCTGGACGCCTTCGTTGGGTATTTGCAGCAAAAGGGCATCACGGTCCGGCTGCTGATTTCTCCGGTGCATCCGGGCTATTATCACTTGATGCAGAGTAAGCCGGATGTTTATGCACAGGCCTTTGAATCGGAGCGCCTGTATCGGGAGCTGGCTGCAAAATACGGAATCGGGCTGTACGGCAGCTTGAACCCGGATGTTTTGGGTGTGACGGAGGATGATTTTTATGATGCCATCCACCCGAAGGAAGAAGCACTGATGCGATATTATGATGTGCAGGTAGATGGTGCGGCACAGTGATTTACACAAAATAAAAAGCGAGCGGCAGAAGTTCTGCCGCTCGCTTTTTATGCAATCAGAAGTAGAGTTCGGTCATTTCTTTGACTAGCGCACGCATCTTTTCGCACACATTCTCCGGACCAAGAATTGTTACTTGGGGCGAAAGACCGCACACCCAGCCCAAAAATTGGGGGCTGACTGCCACAGGCACTGTGACATGAAAATGGGTGTTGTTATCTTCCGGAATCAGCATAACGCCTGTGCCAAAACGGTCGATGATCGTGCCGGCCATATGGTTAGCGCACCGCAGTGTGACCTGCTGTTCATCGCTGCTGGCGTACATGTTGAAGCGCTTTTTGATGTAAGCTGCCAGGTCAAAATCTGCATATAAATCCTTGCCGGCACGGGGCTGGTCCAGAACGGTAACCTTTTGCATCCGGTCCACCCGATAATGACGGATGTTGGCGGGCTGGGCATAGTCCTGATAGGCAATCAGATAATAGTTGTCGTTTTCCCATGCAAGTGCCCAGGGACTGACCTGATACAGTACGCCATCGCGGCGCGGATGCTTTTTGCCGTCGGCCTGCCACTCCCAGTATTGAAAGGATACCATTTGATCGGCAGCAATGGCCTGATGCAGGGCATCTACCGCATAATAAGCGGTCTCGTTTTCACTTTTGGCACGGCCGGAAACAAACACCTGACGCTGCAAAGCGCTGGCCTGATAGCTGCTGGCAAGGCTCTCCAGCTTGTGAATCAGCTCGCGGCTCTTTTTCCGGGTAATAAACCGGCTGGACTGCACCGCATCGACCAGCACCTTCAGCTCTGGCAGCTCAAAGGTGCGACTGGCCAGATAATAACCGCCGCCACGGCCGCGCTGTTGCTCAATATCATAACCGGCGTCCTGCAAAGCGGAAATATCGGTATAAATGCTTTTGCGCTCGGCGGCGATGCCGGCATTGTTCAATGCGTCCACCAGCTCCGGCACGGTTAGCAGGTGCTGGTCATCGGTTTTGCGCTCGAATACTTGCAGCAAAGCAAGAATTTTCGCTTTTTGACCTTCCTGGCGGGACATGAAAAAACCTCCTTTGAAAAGGCTGGCAAAATGGGTCAGGCGTGGACGATTACGTTGGCACCCAGACGGGCCAGGTCATTCCAGAATGTAGGCCAGCTCTTTTTAACGGCTTCGGCGTTGTCGATGCGGACAGGGGCTTGAACGGCAAGCGCCAGAACGGCCAGGCTCATAGCCACACGGTGGTCGTTGTGGCTGTCCAGCAGCTCGGTCGGCGGCGTGATGGGGCCGCCTGTGATGGTGACGGCATCCGGATAGGTAACCAGCTGAACGCCAAACTTGGCCAGCTCGGTTTCCATAGCGGAAATGCGGTCGCTTTCTTTCAGGCGCAGTCGGTCGGTATGGCGCAGGACGGTCGTACCTTCGGAAAGGGCAGCCAGCACCATTAAAATAGGGCCAAGGTCGGGGCAGTCAGCCAGGTCGATTTCGGTGCCGTGCAGCTTGCTTTTGGCAAAGCTGATTTTATCGGCACGCGCCGCAAACGAGCCGCCGCACTGCTGCAAAATGCGCAGCAAAACGGTGTCGCCCTGCAAGCTGTCGGCACGCAGACCAGATACGGTTACATTGCCGTAAGCCATGCCCAGCATAGCCGGGTAAGCGGCCTGGCTGTAATCGCCTTCGACGGTGTAATCGCGAGGCAGATACTGCTGGCCGCCCGGAATGAACAAGGTGTTTTCGCCTTGCCAGATGCTCACGATGCCAAAATGTGCCTGCATGCTGCGGGTCAATTCCACATAGCTGCGGCTTTCAAAAGGCGGCTGAATGTGAATCGTGCTGGGCTCGTCCAGCAGAGGCAGTGCAAACAAAAGGCCACTGATGAACTGGCTGGATACATTGCCCGGCAGCGTATATTCGCCGGGCGTCAAAGAGCCGTACAGCTCGATGCCTTCCGGGCTTTGCGTAAACTCGCAGCCGTGTTCGGGCAGCAGGTCAGCATAGACGGTCTGGGGGCGCTGCGGCAGACGGCCGCGGCCTGTAAACCGGACTTTTTGGCCGGTCAAGCTCAGGATGGGGATGAGAAAGCGCAGCGTACTGGCGCTTTCGCCGCAGTTGACGGGACGCACCAGCGTAGAAAAGCGCGATGGTGCGGTGATGGTGACAGCGTCCGGCTCCAAAGCCAGTGCGCAGCCCAGCTGCCGCACAGCAGCAAGGGTAACGAGAACATCCTGGCTGAAATCCAAGTGGCTGATATGGCAGCTGCCGCCGGAAAGTGCGGCGCAAAGAATGGCGCGATGTGCCATGCTTTTGCTGGGAGGTGCTGCCAGCGTACCATGGATATCGGCGGGGCGAAGAGTAACCTGCATAGGGAAAAGCTCCTTTCCTGGAGAAAAACTACGCTGTTTGGCGGCGGCGCCAGACCGCCGCCAAAAGCGTGAAGTGTAACATTCGAAAATAATCAGCTGGTAAGATGGGCGCCGGGCTGGGCGTCCAGACGCAGAAATCCGGCCAGATAGGCCGCAGCGTGCACATAGCCCTGGATGCCTTCGCCCACAAAGCGAGCCTGGCAGCCCAGCGCGGTGAAATCCTGCTTGCGGAAGGGTTCCTGTTCGGTGTTGTCCTGCAATACGACTTCCACCGCAGGCACGCCGGCCATGCGCAGTGCGTCCAGAATGGCGACGCTGGTTTGTGCGTAGCCGCCGGAATTGATGATGATGCCATCGGCCCGGCCTTGTACGCTTTGGATTTCGTCAATGAGGTCGCCCTCATGATTGGATTGATAATATTCGGTTTCAATGCCCAGCTGTAAGCAGCACTGATACACAAAATCCACCATCTGGTTATAGTCCAACGTGGCGGTGTGGTTCTTTTCACTAAACTGTGTGATGTTCAGGTTGGGCCCGTTGATTACAACAAATCGCATAGATATCCACCTTCAGTTATAGAATGGATGCGTCCGTGCAAAGCCACTGGCAACCATGCCCGGTGCAAAGCAAATCGCATACAGCGATGGCTGCGGCACAGGTTTGCACGATAGCGGCTCGGGGCGCAATGCAGGGGTCGTGACGGCCTTGCAGCTGCAAATCCGCATTGCCGCCATCTGGCCAGCACACGGTTTGCTGCGGCTTGAAAATGCTGGGGGTAGGCTTGATTGCCGTGCGGAACACGATGGGCATTCCGTTGGAAATGCCGCCGTTGATGCCGCCGTTGTGGTTGGTGGTAAAAACAGCGTGGTCGGTTTGCCACCGCATGGGGTCATTGGCCTGGCTGCCCAGAGCATCAGCAAAGGCAAAGCCCATGCCAAACTCGATACCTTTCACAGCAGGAATGGAAAACGCCATGTGGGAAATTGCACTTTCCACGCTGTCGAAGAACGGCTCACCTACACCCGCAGGCAGGCCTGTGATGGCGGTTTCCAGAATACCGCCGGTACTGTCTCCGTTGGCACCAGCCTTACGAATCTCGCTTTGCATGGCGGCTTCTGCCGATGGGTCAATGAGCGGAAATCCGCTGCACTGTTGGATGGCCTCCATTTGCTGTGCTAAAAGCTGGGGAGAATCCGCGGCAAAGGGCGTATCGGATACGCCGGCACAGCGATACAGGTGGGTAGCAATGGAAATACTCTTTGCCTGCAATGCAGAAAGGCAAATCGCTCCGGCGGCAGTCAGCCCGGCGGTGATGCGGCCGGAAAAATGTCCGCCGCCCCGTGCATCCTGCCAGCCATGATATTTGGCCCAGGCGGTGTAATCTGCATGGCCGGGCCGCAAAAGCTGCGCCGTCTTTTCATAATCGGCAGAGCGGATGTTCTGGTTTTCAATGGTCAGCGTGATGGGGGTACCAGTGGTGTGACCGTGATAGACACCGGATAAAATGCGAACGGTATCCGCTTCGGTGCGTGCGGTGGAAAGCCCATCGCCGCGTGCACGGCGATGCTCCATGCAGGCCGCAATAAAAGATTCGTCCACCGGCAGACCAGCAGGCAAACCATCCAGCACAGCGCCCACGGCAGGACCGTGGCTTTCGCCGAAAATCGTCAGGCAGACGTTGCTGCCAAAGGTGTTTTTCACGGGGACGGTGCCTCCTCTCCGGTGAACCTGGATTGGTATAAGATGAAATTACTTGTTATATACAATGTCGCGCAGCGTGCTTTCGTCCACGATGTCGGCCTGCCAGCAGCCCAGCCCCGGTACACGAATCACGGTAAAGCGGCCTTGCTGCGGCGCGTGCAGGCGCAGCATTTCGGCAAGCACAGCTTCCTTATCATAACCGCAGCGTGTCGGCAGACCCAGTCGACGCAATGCAGCACGGGTGCGCTTTTGCAGCGCTTTATCTTCAATCATGGGCAGCATACCCAGTGCCACACATTCGCCATGGTACAGTCCGCTGGTGCGGCGGCCCCAGTTGCCTTTGATGGCCTCGATGGCATCGCCCAGCGTGTGGCCGAATTGCAGCGCACAGCTAATACCCGGCTGGGAGCGCTCCTGCTCCGCCAGACCTTTGCGAATGGTCAGGCAGCGCAGCAGAATGGCTTCGATATCCGCATCCACATCGCCGTTTTCCAAAAGGTCGAACAGAGCCGGATCAAAGCACAATGCCTGCTTGAATGCTTCGGCCAGACCATTGATATAGTGGCGGCGCGGCAGCGTGGCAAGTGTGTCGGGATCGACCAATACCAGTTTGGGCCGATAAATGGCACCGGCAACGTTGCGCGCACGGCCCAAATTAACCGAAACCGTACCGCCGATCGCGCGGTTCACCATGGAAAGGGTGGTGGTGGGGCAGTTTACAAAGTCGATGCCCTGCATATACATCGAGGCGGCTACGCCGGCCAGGTTACCCACCATACCACCGCCGACCGCAACGATCAGATCCTGCTTGCTCATGCCGAAATCCAGCATTTGCTGCAAGATGCTTTCTAGTGTGGAAAGCGATTTGCTGCCTTCTCCCTGTTTCACGGTGATGATGCGGTATTCACGGCACTGGTCGGCGATTTGCTGGGCATACTGTGCCGGCACGCCGGTATCAGTAATTACCACGACCTTACGACCCATATGAATGAATTGATAGGCGTTTTGCAGGCAGCCCCGCTTTAAGATCACATCATAACTGTGTACCTCACTGGGAACGTCCAGGTTGATGGTAAACTTCATGGGAAATCATCCTTTCCTTAACGATGATAAACAGCCAGCAGACGCACCGTTTGGCAGACATTCTGCAGAACGGCAATCAGGGATTCTGCCTGCTGTAAAGTGCCGGCCAGTTCGGCATAGAAATAATAAGAGTTCGGCATACCCGGCCGGGGGTGGCTCTGGATCGTATCCATGCTAAAGCCCCAGCGGTCGATTTCCTGGATGACATCAGTCAGCTTGCCGGTCTGATTATCTAACGTAAACAGCAGGCTGAAGTGGTCGCCGTCGGTGGGGCATTGCTGGGTAAGGACCAAAAATTTGACCGCGCATTTGCTGCTGGTATGGATGTCCTTGGCAAGCTCAATCAGACCAAACTTTTCGGCCTCCTGCGGGGTAGCCAGCACGGCCAGCGTACGGTCGTTGGATTGTGTCACAAACTGTGCGGCCTGTTCCGCACTGGGCATGGGGGAGGCAGAAAGGTTCAGGTTATCTAAAAACGTCTGGCTTTGGCGGATTGTTTGCGGGTGGCCGTATACCATGCGAATATCCCACAAATTACTGCCGGGCAGAGCAAGCAAGCTGTAAGAAACTGGCATTTTATAAAACGACTGGATGTACATTGTGTGATGAAAGCAGAGGTCCAAAATCGCTATGGCTTCGGCGGCAGAGCCTTCCTCGACGGGGACCAGGCCTGCACTGACGTCGCCGTTTTCAATCGCAGCAAAAACTTCTTTTCGGGTAGGGTACTGCTGGGCGATACCCTGTGGAAACAGTTTTTTCAGTGTGGGACGAACGTAGGCATCTGCCACTGCAGGGTACGCAACGCGATTGTGGCCCAGGAGCTGCGCCTGGAACTGGCGGGAAATCAGCATGGTGTGGCGGATGTAGTCGGAATAAAAAGAAACATACTCCGGGTTCTGGATTCGCTTCAAATTCTTTTGAATGACCAGGTCCTCGCGGCTTTTATCCAAAATAGGCTTGCCAGCCTTCCGCTTGTAGGCGGCAATTTGCTTTACCGCGTCCATACGTTTTTCGAAAAGTGACGCCATTTGTTGGTCGATGTCGTCGATGGCCTGTCGCGCCTGTTCCAACTGATTCATGGGAGACTCCTCTCTTCGTTTTCACTGATTTAACTATACCATAAACGGGACGGCATGACAACGAACCACCGCCCCCCAAAAGCAAAAAAGCGGTCCGCAATGGCTGGCGGAACGCTTTGCAAATCATCTCTTTTTTGGAAAAAGGCTTTCCAGCGTGCGGGGCTGGGTGTAATGCCGTGAGTAAGGATTATCCATTTGCGGCGGCGCAGCCGGAGAAACCGGCTTTGGCGCAGCCGACAGCCGGGTGCGGCGGATGCTATGGGGCTGATTTTTGGCCGGACGGAAACGCATGGCTTTTCTCCTTTTGCAGCTTGTTTTAATAAAAACAGTGTAGCATTTTTTCTAAAAAAAAGAAAGGATATCCGGCGGAAAACGCTTGCCAAAACGGTCGGCAAAAGGTATAGTAAAGGCAAACAAAAAGCAAAAGCGTCCTGCCACGTAAGGCGGCAGAACACGGAGCGGAGCATGATGGAACAGAAACGAACAATTACCCTGTATGGTGCCGACCGGTTTTCCCGCGGAGCACTGGACAATGTGACATTGCAGGATGGAACCATCATTTTAGACGACGTGGGCGGCCAGCATGTGCTGTACGGCTGCTATACCAGCCCGGAGTTTTCGTTGGCACCCTTTTGCAGCCTGAATGTAAGTTGGAACGCGCATACCCCGGCGGGCACGGTTGTTGAGGCACAGTGCCGCGTATGGGCAGGCGGAAAGTGGTCCGCCTGGAAGAGCTTTGGTAAATGGAGCCCGGACTATCCAAGGTGCAGCATACGCAGCCTGGGCGCTGCGGACGAGGACCGGATGGTTTTCATTACGGGAGATACCGTTACCATAGCGGTGTCGGGCGGCGCAACCGCTTTGCAGATGCGCATCTTCCTGTATACGGATAACGAGGAAATTACCCCAAGCGTACGGCTTTTGGCGGCGTCGGTACGGCCCTTGCAGTGGAACCGCCAGCGTGGTAAACCGCTGAACCGGAAAACGTATTTGCCGGAATATGATATCAACGCACACGACCCCAGCTTTGGCTCCAGTATGGACCTGCCGCTGGAACTGGCCGCGCTGATGAATCGATATGGAAAAGACGTTCTGCCGGAAGAAATTGCCTATATTATGGCAGACGGCGCAACAGCCAGCTGCCACAATGCAGCGTATGCCGCAGCGGCCGCCGGATGTATGGGTTGCGAATGTTATCAGGCATGGATGGACCTGAAGGAACTGCGCAGCGAGGTGCGCCAAGGCAATGCGCTTGCCGTAGAGCTGGACGGTGCACTGGTCGGAGAAAACAATCCGGTTTGGATGGGCCTGTATGGCTTTGAATATGATGAATCGGTCAACGCAGACTATATGCTGCTGAACGATCCGTTTGCACCACGCGGTGCGGTTGCACGCACAATGGATGTGGAAGAATTTGAACGCAGAGCGACCGGCCGCGTGCTGGTTTTACATGCTGATTTTCAGCAGATAGAATGTTGCCGCCCCCTGCGGCGCACCTGCACCCTGAAACCCGGCGAAGAGCCGGGAACCTGGAACTTTGCGTTCCATGGAGATCCGATGCCTTTGCCGGAAGGCTTTGATGGCTGGCTGGCGGCATCACCTCGCGGCGGCCCGATTAGTGCAACAACGGCTGGCCGAAAATTTATCCGTATCGAGCGCACGGATGACGGCGGAATCCGTTTACCGGATGAGATGCTGCAGCCTGGCGCACGTTATACAATTTTTGCAGTCGACGCCGACGGAATCCTCTGGGTGGCGGAGCTGCAGCTGCCTAACTGAACCATATACGATCCAACATCAGGAAAATGCGGCGGCAGGCGAAAGCCCCACCGTGTAGGATAGAAAGGAGTAACATCTATGAAACATTGTATTGTTACAATCGGACGTGAATTTTGCACCGGCGGCCGGGAAGTGGCGGAGCGCGTAGCAAAGGAGCTGGGCGTTAAACTGTATGATAAAGACCTGATTACATTGGCAGCCAAAAAGTCTGGCTTGTCCGAAGAAGCAATTGCTGCCAGCGAAAAGCAGCACACCCACAGCTTGCTGTACAATATGTACACCATTGGCAACGAACTGCCTTTGGCAGATCAGGTGTTCATCCTGGAGTCCCGTATTATCAAGGAACTGGCCGAAGAAGGTCCCTGTGTTATTCTGGGCCGCAGCGCCGACTATGTTCTGCGCGAGCAGGACAACGTATTGAGCGTATTTATGTATGCGCCGATGGATTACCGCAGAAAGTATGCACTGCGCGGCCGTGTGGATGAGGCACAGAAGATCTCGGATAAGGATCTGGAAGAACTGATTCGCAAGGAAGATAAAAAGCGTGCACAGTACTATAACTACTACACCCAGAATCGCTGGGGCGATGCACATAACTATGACATCACCCTGAATGCAGCACTGGGCGAAGATACTTGTGTTCAGATGATTCTGGACGCGGTGCGCGCAAAGGAAGAAAACCTGTAACGGTTGGAACGGGGAAATCCTGCAATACTACGATGCGCCCTGTGGGACTCCTGCAGGGCGCTTTTGTAGTGTGTGCTGTGCCAAGTGATGTAAAAGTGGGGGAAGTATGGAAGCCAAAAAAGAAAACATAATGGGTACAATGCCGGTGGGGCCTTTGCTGATTAAGCTGAGCGTCCCTATGATGGTGTCGATGCTGATTCAGGCGCTGTATAACGTGGTGGACAGTGTGTTTGTTTCCCGCGTGAGCGAAGCTGCGCTGACCAGCGTATCACTGGCATTTGCACTGCAAAACATGATGATTGCCGTGGCGGTGGGTACCGGCGTCGGCGTCAATGCAATGCTGAGCAAATCGCTGGGCGAAAAAGACATTAATAACGCCAATCGCGCCGCGGATAACGGTATTTTTCTGGCGGTTTGCAGCTGGCTGGTGTTCCTGTTCATCGGTTTGTTTTTGCTGCCGCTGTATTTCGGCACCCAGACCACAGATCCGGTAATTTACCAGGGCGGCGTGGAATATATGTTCATCTGCTGCGTGTTTGGGCCCGGACTGTTTTTGTCCTGTATGTTCGAAAAGATTCTGGGCTCTACCGGCCGCACCCAATATGCAATGATTTGCCAGGGCGCAGGCGCAATTACGAACATCATCCTGGACCCCATTTTCATTTTCGGTTACTGCGGCGAGGCGTTGTCCGGGGTACGTGGTGCGGCCATTGCAACGGTCATTGGCCAGATGGTTGGTGCGGTACTGGGCATTTATTTGTGCTTGCGTAAAACGCCTGAAATTCATATCACGCTGAAACATTTCCGCCCCAATATGGGTGCAATTTCCCGCATTTATGCCGTAGGCGCACCCAGCATTGCCATGCAGTGTGTGGGCAGCGTGATGGTGTACGGTTTTAACAAGATTCTGATGGGCTTTTCGGCTACTGCTGTGGCTGTGTTCGGTATTTATTTCAAGCTGCAGAGCTTCTCCTTTATGCCGGTGTTCGGCTTGAACAATGGCATGGTGCCTATCATCAGCTACAACTATGGTGCGCGCAAGCCGCGCCGTGTGATCCGAACGATTTATTGGTCTTTGGGAATTGCCATCATCATTTTGACGATGGGCCTGGTATCCTTCCAGCTGATACCGGACAAGCTGCTGTTGTGGTTTGATGCCAGCGAGCAGATGCTGGGAATCGGTACGGTGGCGCTGCGCATCATTTCCCTGAGTTTCCCCCTGGCGGCAATCGCAGTTGTGTTCTGCTCGGTATATCAGGCGCTTGGTCGGGGTATGTATAGCTTGTATATGTCTTTGGGCCGCCAGATTCTGGTTTTGCTGCCCATGGGCTGGCTGCTGTCCAAAACCGGCCGCTTGGAGCTGGTCTGGTGGGCATTCCCCATTGCAGAAGCAGCAGGCGTGGCAGTCGGTATGATCTGCCTGGTCATTGTGTGGAAGCAGATCCTGCACCCCATGCTGGAAGAAGAAAAAATGCAAAAGTGACCGTAAATAAAAATCAATTGAGAAAGAAGGGCTCTCCATGAAAAATCTGAAGTGGAATATGGTTCTGCTAAGCACGCTGTATGCGGTTTTGGGTCTGATCCTGCTGTTCTGGCCGGAAATGGTATTGGGCGGTATCTGCATTCTGATCGGCGGCCTGGTGGCAGGCACAGGTGTGATTCAGCTGGTGCGGTTCTTTGTCGCGCGGGACCGGCTGTTCTTTGCGCCGCTGACCCTGATTACCGGCCTGGTGAGCCTGGGCTTAGGCCTGTTTTTGCTGCTGCGGTCGGACGTTATCCTGACGGCACTGCCGCTGGTGTTTGGCTTGTTCGTGGTGTTTGACAGTGTTGTGCGTGTGCAGAATGCGTTGGAGCTGCGCCGCTGTGGCATTTCCAGCTGGACGGGTATCTTCGGCATGGGCCTGATTAGCGTCGTGCTGGGCTTTGTCGTGCTGTTTAACCCCTTTGCCAGCGTGCAGGCATTGGTTATGGGCATTGGTGTAATCCTGATTATCGAAGGCGTTTTGAACCTGCTGAGCATGGGCTATACGTCGTTCGTGATTGGAAAATACGAGAAAGCCGCCACGGATATTCTGTCCGACATCGAGGATATGGCTGGCTTTGACTCCGCCCCAGACAGCAGTGTGACGCTGGAAGGCACTGCACGTGAGCTGGACCCGGACGATGAATCGAAAGATTGATGAAACAAAAAAGCCCCGACGGCTGTCGGGGCTTTTTGTTTTAGTCGGTAAAAATATCCGGGTCCATGGCACGGTAAAAGGCAAAGGCCTGTGTGACCAGTTCCTCGGTGATTTCCAGTTCTTCGGCAATTTCGGCCACAGTGCGCCCTTTGCGCAGCAGCTGTTTTAACTGAGAGGCAGGGCACACTTCCTGAATCAGTGCGCGATCCACTCTGGCTTCGCTGCGGCGACGCTCCTGTGGGGGGCAGTCCTTTGGGTAAAAGGCAGAAAGCCGAAAGTGCTGTTTTTCATGTTCCAGCACGGTGCGCTTTTCCCGGCTGTCGGCGAGCTGGCCAAGCATCACAAAGCCATCCGGTGAAGAAACAGCTTTGCGGTGCAGCGGCGGATAGCCCACCACCTGCACGCCCATATCAGCCAGCTCCTGTTCCGTTTTCTCGGTTCTTGTCATTTTTCTTCAGCTCGGCCTTTACCCGCATAAAGGCAATGAGATCCTGTTTATCATCTTCGTCCAGATAGTCCTTCACTTCGCCGTAAAAAGCGATCAAATCATCCTGCGCAGGCAGCGCAGTGTGGGTGCCGCCCGTCAGTTCATCTGCCGATACGCCCAGCGCATCCGCCAGACTGCGCGCGGTTTCGATGCTGACGGTTTTTTTGCGCCCGTTTTTCAAATCACTCAAAATGCCGGGGCTAATCCCGGCGCGTTTACAGGCGGCAGTGACACTGATGCCGCGGTCGGCACAAAGGCGTGCGACCGTATCGTACAGCATGGACATGGCGAAGGCTCCTCTCCATCTTTTGGAAAAAATACTTGACAAAGTACTTGACCAAGTATAAAATGCAATTGCGAGATAGAAACAACTGGTTTCTAAGAAATATTATATACTTGATTGGGAATTGCGTCAAGGAGATTTTACTTGCCCCGACCGGAGTATATCATATCAGAAGTACAAAAATCTGTACAGAAAAGAGGAGGGCCCGTGTGAACGCAGAAAAGAGTAAGGATGTATTGTGTGAGTACCGTTGTATTTTCCAACAAGCACATCAAGTGGAGGATCGTCTGGGCGAGTATGTACAGGCAATCGAAGAATTTGGCTTGGAGAACCCAGCAGCATCTGACGAACCTGTCCAGTGCAGAGACGGCTTGCTGGCTCCGGCAGAGATTTTGCGACGCGCCGGGACGCTGGCCGATCAGCTGGAGCAGCTGATGCAGCAGGCTGCCACTGCACGGGACAATGTGTTGACGCAAATTCTGCGGCAAAGCACGGACCTTGCAGAGTATCGAAAGCTAAGGGAAACTTATGTCGACAGCGTGGACGCTGCCGTGTGATTCTGTTATACTGGGAAAAACAAAGACAGGGAGGCGATACCATGAATGAACCTATGGAAAAAGACCGTTTGGAAGCGAAAATTGCAGCGCTGGAAAGTACGCTGGCCTATCAGACCGAACTGCTGGAACAACAGGAACAGCGTGAGAAAAAGCGCCGTATCTGGTTTTTTATCAAGCTGGGTATTGTGATTGTGGCTCTGCTGGTACTGGTGCCGCGTGGTGTGGCTCTTGTGCATGAGATAGAAGATTTTGTTGCTCAGACCGAAAGCCAGATGACCGCGATGCAGGAGGAAACTACGGCTTTCCTGGAAGATGCCAATGCCAAGCTGGAAGTGGCATCGGATGTGATGGAATCCCTGCAGACGATTATTACGCCGCTGGAGGAGTTCGCTGCCAAGTGGCAGACCTTCTGGCGATAAGACTTGCAAAAAAATATTGTAAAGAAAATAAATTTAATTGCATAGAAAAAGCGCGCTGCAGAAAGTTCTGCGGCGCGCTTTTTGTTTCAATATCGTAGGGACGAGGCGAGAGATTAGATCTCCTCGACCTTTGCCATGCGCACGGGAACGCGAGGCTTGTCGTTCCAGTCGGTCACAGCAGAAGCGATCTTATCGACTTCTTCCATGCCTGCAACAACACGGCCGAAAGCTGCATACTGGCCGTCCAGATGAGATGCGTTATGATGCATGATGAAGAACTGGCTGCCAGCGCTGTTGGGGTCCATGGAACGAGCCATGCTGACCACACCGCGGGTGTGCTTGATGGGGTTGTTTACGCCGTTTGCAGCGAACTCACCCTTAATGGTCCAGCCGGGGCCGCCAGTGCCGGTGCCCAGGGGGCAGCCACCCTGGATCATGAATCCGGGGATAACACGGTGGAAGGTCAGACCGTCATAGAAACCAGACTTGACCAGCTTCAGAAAGTTCTCACAGGTAATGGGGGCAGCCTCGGTATCAAGCTCGATGTCGATTACGCCGCCGTCTTCCATGGTAATGCGAACCATTTTGCAAACTCCTTTGTTTGTGGCCCTTAGGGCCGATAATACTTATTACAGTAGGCGGATTGCCCCTGCAAACTAAAGGACAGTATAGCATAAAAGCCAGATTTCGCAAGGGGGATAAACAGATAATTTACAAATCATTTGGAATATTTTACCCTATTCCCGTTATTTTTATGCGTTGTAGGGGTCTGTCAATAAAAAAACGAGCAGCCCAAATGACTGCTCGGAAATACATTTTTTTGCAAGCTGAGTGGATGGATTACCACTTGGCTTTTGTCTCGACCACCTTGCCGGCAATGTACAGGGAGTTCAGTTCTTCACCCTTGATGACGAGATCATCGTAATTGCGGTTGAAGGGCTGCAAAACGATGGTGTTGCCGCGCTGTACGTATTTTTTCAGCGTGCCTTCTCCCTCCGAACCATAGACGAAAACGCCCAGATCGCCGTTTTCCAGTGTGTTCTGGCGGTGTACCAAAGCTAAATCACCATCCAGGATGCGAGGCTCCATGCTGTCACCTTTGACCACCAGGTAGAAATAGTTGGCAGGGTCTTTGACGCGGGCATATTCCTGGCCGTAGTCTTCTTCAAAGGCAAGGGCACCATACCCAGCCTTGACGGTTCCAATTACAGGGATTAGGCTTTCCTGATAGCCGCCGAAAAAACGGTCCTCTGCGGCGCGTGTGGTTTCACTTTCCTGATGCAGGCCCAAAAGTGCATCGGTGGTAGTGTTCAGCAAAGCGGCGATGCGTGCCAAGGTAGAAGGGTCTGGAGAAGACTTACCGTTTTCCCATTTGCCAACAGCCTGCTGCGTAACACCCAGGCTGGAGGCCAGCTCGGTTTGGCTGAGATGGGCGGCCTTGCGCGCGGCGCGCAGCTGTTTTGAAAATTCCATAGCTACAAGCTCCTGTCCGAATTTGTTAGTTAAAGTATACAACTAAAAGATGTAATTGTAAAGGAAGGCGGGAGAAGAATCTGTCGAAAGTTGTAAAAATATAGTTGACAACAACGAATGGTTGTATTATTATGGGGGAGCAGAAACAACAAACGGTTGTATTTTGAAAAAGGCAGTCACTTGCGGGAGGAACGAACATGAAGAATAAGATCAAGTATGCGGCTTTGAATTTGAGTGTTCCTGTAATGCTGGTGGCAGAATTGATGTTTGGCGGTGCGTTTGCCATAGGGGAAATGAGCCGGCTGGCGTGTGCGGTTGTGTGCCTGAGCTTGGGGGTTGCCATTCATGCCGCATGGGATGAAATTCAGCGAATGGAATACGAAGCACAAAAAGCAAAGCGTACTGCGCAGCAGGCACGCCACAACCGTGCGCTGGCTTTGCAGCGTGCCGAGACAGCCCAGGAAGCACCTAGACTGTGGGTAGCATAAGAAAAAACGAAAGACGTGGCACTTTTTTTGGAAAAAGACTTGACGGTTGCCGGATTATGTGTTAATATTTGTATCGCATCTGGTGCTGGCGGCACCACGGTCCACTCTGGAGAGATGTCCGAGTGGTTTAAGGAAGCAGTCTTGAAAACTGCCGAGGGTCACACCTCCGTGGGTTCGAATCCCACTCTCTCCGCCATTTTTATTTGAAGTGAATAGTTTGAATCACTTTGCTCTGGAGTAATACTCAAGAGGTCGAAGAGGCGCCCCTGCTAAGGGCGTAGGTCGGGAAACCGGCGCGAGAGTTCAAATCTCTCTTACTCCGCCAAAAAAAGCCTGTTTACACATGGTTGTAAGCAGGCTTTTTTCTTGTTCAAATAAGAATCATGTGTTTCGAAGAAAGCAAAGAAAAAGAGCGGCTGCGTTTGCCGGCAGATATAAGAACAGTGCCAGTAGGACCTTGTCTCATAGTGGGAGATTGGGCTCTGCTGGCACTGTTTTTTAGCTTATGCGGATATGTTATACGGGGATACGGCATTGCAATCCTCGCGATGTTGTATCGGGTATTCGACCGGGAAAGAATTCTGCGTACACACCACTTTAGTGGCAACGCCTGCCGTCAGTCTTTCCGCAAAAATATGGAAACCGGACAAAATTGTGCTGTATAGATCAATGATTAAGCCGCTTCCCCTAAATCGTGCAATACCGCATTGGTATCGTCTTTTGCCTTTTGAACAGCCTCTGTGTTAATGGTGTTCATTTCGTCTTCGTTTTCGCTCTTCAAGACCAGTTCGACTTTGCACATGTTGTACAGCAATCCAACGAGAAGTACGGTATTGCGGACGCACTGTTTTTCTTCCTCTGTGAAGGTCAACCAATCGGTTTTGCCCAGGGTGTTTACGATGTTTTTCAAGTTGTCAAAATAACGGCAGTATACTGCATGAGCGGTACTCAGGGAAGCGGTATACTCGGTTGCCGTAGTGTGCAGACGGTTCAAGTATGCGCAGATTTCATTGATCTTTTCTTCGTTTCGCCGCATCTGACCCCAGGCATCATAAGCCTGATCAGAAATCTTAGAACCGGTAACACCAAAAATGACACCGCCGACCAACAAGCCTACACCCAGCGTAGCTGCACCCAAGACGGCAGAGCCAAGAGCCATACCGCCACCGCCTGCTGCCAAGGCACCGCCACCTAATGCGGCTAAGGTAGCATTTGTTGCAGCTGCGCCGCTCAGACTTGCAATTGCTGTGCCGGTCGATGCGGTACCCAATGCCATAACGGCAGCTGTGGTTGCGCCAGCAGCAGCAAAACCGCCGGCTGTACCGAGAGCGGCACCACCCAGACCACCCAGCAAAACGCCAGCACCAACTGAGACTTGCTGCAAGGTTTCTCCATCGTAGGAAGGAACTTTAACTCCGTTTTTTTCGTATGCAGCAAAGGTCGGTTTGTTCTGGATCTTTGCCATCACATCGGAAAACTCCTGGAATCCGTTCAGAATCGTCAACTCTTTCTGACCCAGAATATCCATGCTCTTGATGGCTTTTTTGTTTGTCCGTTCCAGACGCTGCTCGTTCTTCTTTTGCCGCGCCTGAGCCTCCTCCATCGTGTCCTTGGCGTCTTTCATTTGTACTGCGCCATGCACACCCATACCAATTCCTGTTGCACCCGCAATGGCAGCACCGATACCTAAAATCAACGGTAATGGCATAATGACTCCTCTCTTTCATCCAAATGTTTTAATTTATTACAGGCTTTTTGATTCAGCTCATAATAATCGTGTAAAGAATATTGGCTTTTGAAAAATGCAGTGTAGCAATCATCCACTCGACACAGTAGTGGACGCGTTTCGTAGATAGAACAGAGATTTCCAGACAAATACTTGCACACACCATCTCCACGATCCAGGTCCTTGTACAGTGAGGATAATTCTAAATGGCGGCAGCATGCGCCGCACCGATCACATGGAAAACTCATGAAAACACCAGCTTATTGTTTCGATCACCCATAAATTCGTCAAAGTCACCCTGCCAGGGGCGTGTGATGCCGAGACATTCGTATTCAGATTCCAGCAACTGCGTCAAGTCGGTTTCACTTTGAGATGCGCGAAGTTCAGCAATCAAATGGTTATACTGAGCAGTCTCGCGTTCAAAGCGGTCGATATCAATGGCTTGCAGTTCTTTTAGATAACCAGTCAGAGCAGCATGCACACGCTTGTAGGACTCCAGCTGTTGCTGAATCGGATTTTTCATTTTTAGCTGGATACAAACTTCTCGAATGATTAAGAATGCGAATCGACACCAGGCAATGATGTTGAAATGCAAAAAGAACAGGACAGCATTTCCACCGGAACAGGCTGCTGCATCAATGCCGTCCATGGCGCAAAGTGTGCCGCTGCCCAAAAGCAGCATCAATCGAAGATCATCGTGGCGTTTGGTAGGTATACACTCTGCCAGGGGGCGTTTATGATAGAAGTAGTGCTTTAAGGCCCAAATCAACTTAATGGAAAGATCACATAGCACCACGGGAATGGACATGGTCAGACCAAACCGCAGATCGTACCCTTCCTGAAAAACCTTTGTGGCGATGGTAGCCAGGGTATTTCGGTACTGCCCGGCTTGAAACTGACCGAAATCACACAGTTGGAACATTTCAAAGAAGGGGATTGCTACACCGGACCCACGCCCACTGGCACCGGAACTGCCGGCTACGTCAGACATGATGTGACCAAACCAGTTCGCTACACCACAGAACAGTTTCGATACAAAATCATGACCATGCAATTCAAATTGATTCGTCGCAATGGTAATCAGCTGTCCGTCGTTGAGGAAAGTGCTGGTGGAGGTAAACTGATTCAATATAGAGAAAAAGAGCCCTACGATATCCGGAGAATGTGCCAGAGATTTCAGATGGTGGTTTTTGGTGCCCATTGCAAATAGATTTCCCACGGCAGCTCCGTTTGCCTGGTCGTAATTCACGGGAAATTTTTTCTCCAGAAAACCGATGGCACTGGCTACATTGGTTTCATTGCCAGCGCGAGGAGTCCATTCCATTTTGCGCGCAAAAGCCATGACGGCATGGTCTACCTGCGTATCAGTCCAAGCTTGCGTACAGCTGGAAGCGGGAGACCCAACCATAAAGATATCTACCAGTCCGGCAACTGCGCCACAGCCAACGGCAAGCAGGTAATCATATTTGTCGCATTTGTCATGATAAAACAAGTCGCGTGCGAGTCCTTCATCTAGTTGTTGCATCTGTGCTGCTGTTGTCATGATTGTCACCCTTTTCATGTCATATTGTAATACATTAGATGGACAGATACTGTCATTGTGGAAGAATTGCAACGATAAAAATACTTTTTATGTAATTCCAAGGATTGGCACTTAGAAAAAAACAGGACCATACAAAAGGTAAGGAGGACGAACCATACGACGCTGGTTCATTTTGGATGGCCGTTGCGATTGGATAAAAGATGAAAACTCTCGAGAAATTAGTTGATATGTGTAATATTTGTGATAACTATAAAAGTATTATAGCACTTTTGGCGTTTGGAGAGTAGCGCATAGTATCTGCTTTTCCAGACTTTTTCTAAGAACTTATCTAAGAAATGTTCATGGCGACAGTAACTGTCCTTGTGATTTGTTATGATACTTACAGAAACGGCAACAGAATTGAAAAAGAAAACCATTCGGAAATAGAATTAAACGGGAGGACGTAGAAATGTCAATGAAAAAAGGATTGAATCAAGCAGCTGTGAAACCAGCAGCCACAAAGAAGGACGCGTATTCTTCGCTGATGGAACTCCAGCAGGAACTCGAGCAGAAACAAAGGGGCAGTACTTTCCTGGGTTTGGTTAACATCATGGCAGACTCAAATGTGACTAGTGTTGTTTCCGAGGATGAGTCGCAGGAAGAAGTGCAAGCTTTTGGCAAGGCTATGCTGGCACGTATGTTGGACTTCATTGATAAAGTGATGCATTTTTCGGAAGACAGCTATGAGGTGCGCCGTCCAACAACGCCAGATCCGGAGGATTACGGCGGAGGAGAGTATATTTATGAATCTCGTGTTAAGGCCAAACAGGTGTGCCAAGAGCAGGTGAGCCAAATTTTGCAGGACTTCACCTCTAAGATGGGCGCTGTAATCGATGTAGCAAAAGAAAATACCATAAGTAACTTGGCAGAGCTGGACGAAATAATCAGTGACTTTTCAGAGTGGTTTTCTGACCAGTATGACAAAAACATGAATCTGGAGTGCAGCACGGACGAGGCAATAGAAATGGCAAATGGTGTAAAATCGGATCTCTGTGCTTTGGCACAAGAGCTTTCCGAGACGAACGTAGAAACGGTCACGAAGCGGCTCTCCAAAGACTTGCTCAAGGTTCCGCATTTCGATGAACAAAAGTATTTTCAAATGTGCAAAATCGAGCGTGAAGATGATGTGCTCTGTTTTCTGTTGGATGATCCTTGCGATGCGCTGGACAATGCAATCGATGTATTTATGGAGGATGTAATTGAACCTTTCCAGGATACCGTTAAGGATGCAGTACAGGAAAAGACGGCAGAGGTCTGCCGCAGGATTGTTCAAAAGCTCAATGAACTGTGTGCATAAGGCAAAGTGAAAAATTATAAAAAATGAAGCTGCAGTTTCCCTTTTGAAAAGAAAAGATGTGCTATAATGGTTTTCATAAGATTGGAGGAATGCAGCATGGAAAGTAGCATGACAAAATCAGAGCGGTTGCTGGCGATTTATTCTCAGCTGACCGACGGCGAAATGGTTTCCAAGCGGGCGCTGGCACAGAAATTTGGTGTGACCGAGCGCAGCATTCAGAGGGACATTGATGCGCTTCGCTGCTTTTTTTCGGAGCAGCAGTTGGCACAGGATGTAATATATAGCCGGAACGAAAAAGGATACCGTTTGTTAAAGCAGTCGCCCACGTTGCTGAACAATGATGAAATCTTAGCTGTATGCAAAATTTTGATGGACAGTCGTTCGATGCGTCGAGATGAAATGCTGCCCATTATAGATAAACTCGTTGCCTGCTGTGTACCTGAAGCGGATAAGAAAAAAATAGAGCAGATGGTTGCCAACGAAAAATTTCATTACCTGGAACCCCACCACCAGAAAAAAATTTTGCAGGGTCTGTGGCAGATCAGCCAGGCGGTACAGGAACATCGGGTTATGGAAATCCAGTATGAGCGAGTGAAAGACCACAAAACCGTGAAGCGTACAGTGGAACCGGTGGGTATCCTGTTCTCAGAATATTATTTTTATCTCACGGCTTTTTTGCGGGATGTGAACAGGGAAAGCGAATTCGATAATAAAGATGACTGTTTTCCCACAATCTACCGCATCGACCGCATTCGATCCTTCAAGGTATTGGATGAATACTTCTATGTGCCCTATAAGGATCGCTTCGAAGAAGGTGAATTCCGCAAACGAGTCCAGTTCATGTACGGTGGCAGGCTGGAAAAAATTCGTTTCCAGTACACGGGGCCTTCCGTTGAAGCAGTTTTGGACCGTTTGCCCACTGCAAAGGTGCTCCGACAGGATGACTGTGGTTGGGAAATCGAGGCAGAGGTCTTTGGCAAAGGCATTCAAATGTGGTTGCGCAGCCAAGGAGATTACATAGAAATGCAATAAAAAGAAAAGAACCTGTCAGAATCATTCTGACAGGTTCTTTTCTTTTTCTATGTGATATAGCGCAGGCAATCAGACCGTGGCAACGATCTCGATTTCCA